>NZ_JBNPVS010000053.1:0-68819 GCF_050434225.1 Paraburkholderia sp. GAS32
CGCGGTGCGCCGTGAAACACCCGGAACGGATCCGGTTGGGTTGCCCAGTCGAGTTTCCCGGGGCCAGGGGCGTAGCCACTGACGCGATGCTTGCTGCGCTCGTGATATTCAAGCATCGCATGCTTTAACCGGTCCATGTTCCCCTCAGACCAGGAATATCCGCACATGCGGCTGTACAAAACCGGCTGGCTGGACGGTGGGCGCGGTCGTCAAGTTGGTCGCCCGCGCGGTGCGGGTACCAACCTGAAAGCAGGCATACGCACGCCCTGCGCGTGCATCCGGAAGAACAACTCCTTCGGGCGCGTCGCCAATGAAGGTTGTCGCCGCCCTTCTTCGCGGCAGTGGTCGTGCCGTCGCCGTGGATGACCGTGAGTTCAAGCAGCCCGTCCTGATGAAGCTTGCGCACCGAGCCCGCAAAAATCGCGTCGATGAAACCATCGGCCTGCCGTCGCCGCAACGCCCGATAGATGCGCGTGTAGTGGATTTCAGGGCGACCTTCGGCATTCCTTTCGATCGGCAACGTCTTCCACTGTCATCCCATGTACAGCAACTGCAGGATGTAGTTGAAGATCCTGTGCAACCCCAGCGTCGGTGCCGGACCACGCGACCCGTATTCAGATGCGGCAAGACAAACTGTTCGAACTGCGCAAGGCTCAATTTCGTCGGAAT
Source organism: Paraburkholderia sp. GAS32 (assembly GCF_050434225.1). Classification (NCBI taxonomy): domain Bacteria; kingdom Pseudomonadati; phylum Pseudomonadota; class Betaproteobacteria; order Burkholderiales; family Burkholderiaceae; genus Paraburkholderia; species Paraburkholderia sp. GAS32. The sequence goes on from NZ_JBNPVS010000053.1 coordinate 670, forward strand.
CGTTTGCCAGCATTGGCTTCCAGCCACCAGTGCCATCCACAAATCTGGACTTTAACCGATCTGGCTCCGCCGATCAAAACTCCAGTCCTAGCGGGGCTCACAGACAAAATTCGGCCGCGTCATAAAACCCGCAACCAGTTGGGCAATTTGCGCTCACCTTCCACTGCGATTCATGCTCGCCACGGTGCTCGTGGACCATTCGAACCGCCCGTTCACGGACTTCCGGTGAATACCTCGGTGATTCCTTCGTTACGCTTTCCATAACTCCATTCTCTCAAACGTTGGAGTCTCCGGAAAACCTAATGCGGTTCAATGCGACCCCCATCCCGTCTCAATGTTGAGACAGGTTTTGCGGCACTTCGCTTCTTGTTCGTTGCCGTCCGGCTACGCCTGAATATTCGATAGGAACCCTCGTTCTAGCCTTATGCGCGTTGGACGAGCGGGGTGGCATGGACGTGACTGCTTACATGCGAAACGAGCATTTCCAACTAGGTCAAGCCTCTGACATGTAACGTTTGCGAGACATTAGGCGCCTGCCTGGTACTCGTCGACCACACTGGAATAACGCCGCTTGTCGCGTAGCAAGCGTTTGCGCCCTCATGGCACAGTCATTGCTCTATGAGCGTCACAAGCGAGTCTGTTGCGGCCGATATCAAGCCAAAAACAATCTATGGAAGCGACACCAAAACCTCGCACGCGTGGTCATGGAAAGGCCAACGCACTTTCGACGCAAACGGCGGGGCTATCCATAAACAAATCCATAAGAGTTTGACGGATATTTCGTATTACATATTAATTGTTACTGGTGAAAGCGGCCAGTCAGGGTGTTTTCAGCTGGAGGGGAAGCTCGTGATAGCGATATATCGTACCGGTATTGCTTGTGCAATGTTCACGGCGACTTGTGCGCTGTCTTTACCCGCACAGGCCACCCTTGGCGAAAGGGTCAGCAGTGTAGGCAGCGACCAGGTTCGAATGCATGCCACAGCACACGGCGCCACATCGCAAATTGCGTATACCGTGCATCTGATTACGCTGCCGTCGGGCACCGTGGTGCGCGAGTATGTCGCAGTGAACGGAATCGTATTCGGCGTCGCGTGGGAAGGCCCGACCTTGCCGAACCTGAGGGCTACGCTCGGCGATGCGTTCAATCAATATATCGCGGCCAGCGTAGCGCGCCGGGCGATCCCGCTTGCCGTCTCGAACGATGCGCTGGTGGTGTTCTCGGGCGGTCATTTACGTGCGTTTGCGGGCTACGCGTATCTACCGCGAGCGATCCCCGTCGGGGTCGACGCCAGCGTCATTCAATAGCGGAGCGATCATGCGCGATCCGTGTCTGCTCCTTAAATCAGATTCGCTTCTCAAGCTGCTTGCCTCTGCATTGCTTGCAGTGTTGATGGCCGGATGCGGAGGCAGTGGCGCGAGCAGCGGTTCATCCAGCACGTCAGTACCCGCGCAATCGCCCACGAATATATCCACCGCGCCCCAGGTGCTAGCCTCCAATGCAGCAGCGGTGACCGTCGATTTCGGCGTAATCGGTGTGCCGAATATACCCTTCGTCAGCGTCACGCTCTGTATGCCGGGCACGACGCACTGTCAAACCATTGATCACGTACAAGTTGACACGGGCTCCTCCGGGCTGCGCGTGTTCGCCACTCAACTTCCGGTGTCTTTGGAGCTGCCGCAACAGAAGGATGGCGCGGGCAATCCGCTTGCCGAATGCATGCAGTTCTTCGACGGTTACACGTGGGGTTCGGTGCAGCTTGCCGATGTACGGATTGCCGGCGAAAAAGCAGCGTCGCTGCCGATTCAGGTGATCGATCCGGACTATAGCGCTACGCCGTCGGACTGCAGCAGTCTCGGCGCGTCGCGGAACACCCCTACGAGTCTGGCGGCCAACGGAATACTCGGCATTAGCGTGTTCAAGCACGATTGCGGTCCGGTCTGCGTGCAGGATGCAGTGCCGGCGACCTACTACAGTTGCGTCGAGACCAGTTGCACGTCGATCGCCGTCGCCGAAAAGCTGCAGGTTGCCAATCCGATTCCCTACTTTGCGACCAATAACAACGGTTCGATTTTGATGTTGCCAGCCGCGTCGTCAAGCAGCGAAGCCTCGCTCAGCGGGCAACTGGTGTTTGGCATTGGCACGCAGGGCAATAACAGCTTGGGCAGTGCGCAGGTGATCGGGGTCAGTCCGTCCACCGGCACGTTCAGAACAGTGCAAAATGGCACGACCTACTCGAGGAGCGTCATGGATAGCGGCTCGACGGGGCTTTTCTTTCAAACCAGCGCGCTGCCGATCTGCGCAACGCCAAACAACTGGTTTTACTGCCCTGCATCGACCCAGCAGTTGAGCGCAATGATTGAAGGTGTCAATGGTGTGACCAGTGCGGTCTCATTTTCGGTCGGCAATGCCGCGGAGATCAGGCTGATTCATGCGGGCGATCCGGTGATGCCGCTGCTTGCCGGTCCGGCATTCGTCACCCCGACGATGTTCGTCTGGGGCTTGCCATTCTTCTACGGGCGTAACATCTATGCTGCCGTCGAGCAACAATCGACGCCTGGAGGAAAGGGTCCATATATTGCGTACTGAGATACGCCGCGTTCATCTGATGTCTGGGCAGCGCGAAGTGCTGCCGGATCGGGCCGAAGCACGAGAGAAACGCCTGTGTGCGACGCGCATCGTCACAAACAGATAAGTAGGCCCGAGGGATTTCACCCCGAGCCTCTCGCAGAACCGTGCGTAAACCTCTCGATTTACACGGCTCCCGTCATCCAACCTCTACCCCCAGAAACTGCCAGTGTACAAACTGTCGCGGGTACGCCTTCCTCATCTTGTGCAACCACTCCTCGCTACGCCGTTTATGCCGTCGTAGTGTCTTGTACTTGCACCTGGCCCAGCGCGCGAGCTTGCGGTTCAGATACCGACCGAGCCCCTGCATGGCCTTCCGATAGAAAGCCCCGTAATAGTTCCACCAACCACGTATCGTGGGATTGCATTGCCCGGCCGTATCCTATTAGCCTGTTTGGATTGGTCGATGTTCGGAAAGGGCGTTCACCTCGGGACCCAGATCGATTTTTGAAGAAATCTTTTGGAGCGACATTGGCGACCTGTAGTTTCGCACTGAGTAGCCGCGCTCAACCTTTACTGCCCGCTCAGGCCTGTCCGCTCTAGCGTGACAGACTATATTCCGCAGCCACTTCCGAGTTTCCTTAATCTTGCATCTCGTGACAGACTTTGAATGCATCGATGCGTCCGAAAATTCCGTCTTCTAATCAATGGTTTGAAAAAGTGCCTTGTGACAGACTTTATTCTCTCGGATCATTGTGATCCGGAAGAATAAAGTCCGTCACGCAACGAACATGATGCGTATCTCTTCGATAGCGGCGAGTTTGGAGCGTGTTGCCTCGTGCAATGTACGGGCATTTCGCGGCATGGGAGCAGCAGCAGGCGTTCGTGAACGAAGTTCACTTGAGCTTTCGGACTCCGCGCTGACCTCAACGATGCGGTTGGCACCGCGATGGCGTCAATCGCATCCCTCGGTGATTCTTTGCAGCCGCATTGACTTTAAGGCGCATCCGTTTTGCTCGCCGCAGGTCCACGTGGGGCGCGCGATACTTCGTCGGACGGTCAGCAAGCGACGATCGCGCCGCGCGTTTGCATGGCCGCTCGCCGTCACAACGCGGTCGTTCAATATCAGCTAGCCCGATAGGCCAAGCGCCTCGGTTCAGAAGCGGTGGACAGTCCAGTCAATAGGTCACCTCGACCGCATCTTGCAGAATGGCATGCTCCCTGGCGCACCGAAACTGACGAGCCTGCATCTATGACGAGTGGCGAAGGTGTCATCCATCGCGCGTCTGCTTCACACAGCTTCATCCAGCAGCGGGTAGTCGTTGTAGCCGGTTTCGTCGTCCGCGTAGATGGTTTCCGGATTGACCGTATTGAGTGGCGCACCGCGTCGAAAGCGCTCCACCAGATCAGGGTTGGCGATAAAAGGGCGCCCAAACGCCGCCGCGTCTGCATCGCCGCGTTTGATGGCCAATTCCGCACTCTCCCGCGTCAGTCCTTCATTGAGGATGTAGGCCCCCTTGAAGATACGCCGCACGTCACGGCCGATGCGATCGTCGCCGCGATCCAGTGCCTCGCGCGCAAAAATGAAAGCGATGTTGCGCGTGTTGAGTTGCTCGGCGACATAGATGAACAGCGCGCGCGGATGCGAATCGCGCATCGAATATGAACTCGACATCAGGTTCAGATGTACGCCAATGCGGTCCGCGGGCCAAACCGTGAGCAGCGCATCGACTGCCTCCAGCAGGAAGCGCGCACGGTTCTCGATCGAGCCACCGTAACGGTCGGTCCGCAGGTTCGATCCGTCGTGCAGAAACTGATCGAACAGGTAACCATTTGCAGCGTGAAGTTCGACACCGTCAAAACCAGCGCGTTGTGCGTTTGCGGCGCCGATCCGGAATTCTTCGACGATGCCGGAAATTTCTTCGGTCTCCAGCGCGCGCGGCACGGTGTATGGGCGCTGAGGCCGCACGCGAGTGACATGGCCTTCCGGCGCAATCGCACTTGGAGCGACCGGAGGCTGGCCGTCATGGTAGATCGGGTCGGAAACTCGCCCGACGTGCCACAACTGGGAGACGATCAGGCCACCCGCATCATGTACCGCTGAGGTCACCTCTTTCCAGCCGGCAATCTGCTTCTCCGTCCAGATGCCCGGCGTGTTGGGGTAGCCAACGCCCTGAGGCGTGACGGAAGTGGCTTCGGTAATGACGAGTCCTGCGCTTGCACGAAGCGCGTAGTGGTGCGCGTTGAGGAAGCCTGGACTGCGCTCGGCGAACGCGCGCATGCGCGTGAGCGGTGCCATGACAATGCGGTTCGATAACTTCAGCGCGCCAATCTGGATGGGATCGAAGAGTGTGGACATCTGCGGGCTTCTCATTTCGGTGTTGAGGGTAGCAAGAACGGCTGCTGCGTTCCTCTGACTATGGAACGTGGCACACCAAACGTTTATCGTCACAGCGTATTTGATGTAACAATAGTTGTTACAACATAAACCATCGAGGCCATCGACACAAGTCTCTTGTCATGAACAGACATCGTCGACGAGACGCATATGGCGCGGGCGGGGCGGCTCCGGTACCCATGTGTGTAGCGTGAAAACGTCCGTCTTTTAAGGCAAGGAATGCGCTTTGTCGCCGGATTCATCAAACTTGTCAGGATTGACTACCCATGGTGTAACGAATATAGTTACAACTAAATTGACTAACGCGGGCTTTCTATGAGCGCCAACAGCCGCTTGACCGTGGCGACCCACATCCTGGCGTGGATGGCGCTTGTCGCACGGCGCAGTCCTGACCCGGTCACGTCCGATCGGATCGCTGCGAGTGTCAACACCAATCCGGTGGTGATTCGTCGTACGCTTGGGTTGCTTGCAACAGGTGGCCTTGTCGAGAGCTATCGCGGTGTCAACGCGGGATGGCGTCTGGCGAAGAGTGCGGACGCAATCAGTTTGCTCGACGTCTTCAACGCACTTGAAGAGGGCGCGCGTTTCGCGCTGCACCCTTCGAAACCTAGCCAGGCGTGCCCCGTCGGTCGAGGCATCGGGGCGACGCTGAGCCACGTCTATGATTCGATCGACGATGGCGTTCGAAAGACGCTTGCCGCCACGACGATCGAAGCGGTACTCACAGACACTCTTTCATCGCAACCATCGAAAAGGCGCGGCTGAATTCGAGTTGGTTATCGGGGCACATTGGCCCCAAAGGAGCGAGAGAGCGTATCGCCGCCAAATGGGCGATGCTGGCTACGCTTTGGCGCGCTTGCGCGCCGTTCGCGTAACCGCTGACTTCTGAAAAGCTGCGCATTGTTCGGTGACGCTCTGCAGATGATCCGGACCCGCCGTGATCGCGCCAAGCAACGTCATCACGACAAAATCGATCAGCTTTGGTACCGCCACTTTGGTGTCCGCGCGCGGCGCGCGGTTCGCCAGGATCAGCGTGGCGAGACCATGCTCCATACTCCACGCGGCATGGGTCACGAGCTTGAGATCGGAGTGGGTCCAACCACTCTCGATAGCCAGCGCCTGGATCGTCTCGGAAAACAAGCCAAAAGACCTGTTACTTTCCTCGGCGAGTTCCGGATACGCTTGATGCGCCACGATGCGAGGCCCGATCATCAGACTGAACAGCCCATTGTGGCGCTGCGCGAACTCAACATACACCCGCATCATCCGGTACGCTTTGGCAAGCGCCGTATCCTCGCTGTCACGGATCGCAACGCGCAGCGCAGCGAGGTCACGATAACCGCTTGCCGCGATCGTGGCCAGCAGTTCGTCGATACCCGAAAAATGTCGCGAGGGTGCGGCTTCTGATACGCCCACCATGCGTGCGAGGTAACGCAGGCTCAAGTCTTGTGCCGATACCTCCATGAGCGCGCTGCGCCCTGCTTCGATGAGTGCGTTGCGCAGATTGCCATGGTGGTAATCCGCATTCTTCGGGTTAGCTGACTTGGGACTCACGTGACCTTCGTTCGAGGAGCAAAACAAGGAAATGATTATAAATTCTGCGTAGATAGGCACGCAATATCGCCAACGTGCGATCGCCTCCTGACAATGTGCCGCACGCCGAACAGCACATAGCCGACGAAGAAGAGCCCGGCGCCCAATCCTTATACCGTTTCGCTGAATCGCAGATCCACGACCATCTGCAACTTCGCAAAAGCAACGTTCGAACGACCGACCCACGCCAGCATCCATAAGCCAAACAGTATCGGCAGTATCCTCCATTGCGCTGAAGCGTAGGCCTTCCGCAGGAGGGCGTTGTCATCTGATGATGAGCCGTCTGCACAGGTTTCCTTCACCACTTCCATTCTGTCCTCCGACGTCGCCTGTCATGAGCAACAGTCGCGACAGCGCTTGCGCACGGGCTCCAGCCCGTTAGCGCGCCGCGACACGTGGTTGCGTTTAGTTGGACCGTGCTTCCGCAAGAACAGCGGCGTCGATCTCCTTCGCGGACGGTGGCGGCCCGCCGACCAAAATGCCGGTGTCGACCGCATTGCGGATTTCGACATCCGCCAGTCCCACTTCGCGGAACACTTGCTCGTTGTGTTCGCCGCGAAACGCCGGTGCGCTGCGCATTCCAAGCTCGTCATCGGAAAAGCGCCATGGATAGCCGTGGATGAGATACGAGCCGCCGCGGCGATCCGGGATCTCGTGCACCGCACCCCACTGCTTCGCCCAATCGGTCTCGGCCAATTCCTTCAGCGTACGGATCTGGCCTATCGCGATCTTGGCCTCGTCCAGTTGCGCATCAAGCGTCCTGAGATCGCGGAACGAGAGCATCCACGTCTGGATTACCGCGTGCAGCGCCTTGTAGTTCTGCAGGCGGCGCTCAGCGGTGCTGAAGCGTGGATCCTGCGCAAGGTCCATGCGGCGCATGGCGCGCAAGTAATTCGGAAACGTGTTGCTGCCGATGATGCTTTGCGCTGCCACGAACTCCTCGCCACCGGGGCCAACGAAATGCGGGCCGTCGGAGGCGCCGAGGATGCCCGGCTCGGCGCCCGTATCGACACCCGCGAGGTCAAGGTGAGCGCGTTCGTTGATCGACAGCATCACGGCAGCCATTGCGACGTCGATGTATTGACCGCGTCCGGTTACTTCACGTTTGCGCACCGCCGCCAGCACGGCGATGGTCGCCTGCAGGCCCGCATAGACGTCCGCGTGCGACAGGGGATCGGTCCACTTGGGGCCGTCGCTCGCGCTGTCGAAATGGCGCAATGTGTTGTGCGTGAATCCCGTTTCAGCCTGCACAGTCGGCGCGTAGGCCATGCGCGAGGCCCAGGGACCTCGCTGGCCGTATCCGGTGATCGATACGTAGACCAGCTTTGGATTACGCCTTGCGAGCGTCTCGTAGTCGAGTCCAAACCCCTTGAGCGTGCCGGCCCGAAAATTCTCCACGACGATGTCCGCCTCGTCGCACAGGCGTAGCACAAGCTCGCGTGAATGCGGCACGTTCAGATCGATGCTGACGTTGCGCTTGCCACTATTCTGCTGCGCGTAGTAGCCGGACATGCCGTCGCGATTCGGAAATGCGGCTCGCGACACATCGGGCCGCGGCGGCTCGATCTTGATAACGTCGGCGCCGAGATCGGCCAGCGTGCGGGCACACAGCGGACCCGCCAGCACCCGCGAAAAATCGACGACCTTGAGTCCTTCGAGCGGTCCGGCCATGTCAATTCCCTTCGAAAATAGCGGTACCTGGCCCGGCCTTATCGAAGGCTTCCAATCCGCGCTTGAGATCCTGCGACGCCCAGATCGGCTTTTGCAGTTCGAACATCGCTTCGTCGGCGGCAGCGACTCCCTCGTTGACGGCGACCCGCACGAGCTGCTTGGTCGCGGCATGCGCGACGGTCGGCCCGGCCGCCAGTTCCTGCGCAACCGACAATGCGACTTCGTCGAGTTTGTCGTCGGGTACAACGAGATTGATCAGGCCCCAGCGTTCGAGCGTCGCCGCGTCGTAACGGCGGCCGAGCATCGCGAGCTCTTTCGCACGCGCCGGGCCGGCACGCATCACCTGACGCTGGATGCCACCGAGTAGCGGATGCAAGCCGAGCGCGACCTCGACCGATCCGATCTTGGCTGATGCGGCGACCACGCTGAAGTCGCAGGCGAGCGCCACTTCGAAGCCACCGCCAAGGCATGTACCGTTCACCGCGACGACGATCGGGATCGGTAGTGTCTCGAAGCCGCGAAGCACCTCGAGCGGATCCATCAGCGCCTTGCCTTGCGTGGCAATGCGATCCGGGAAAAGTGACACCTCAGCACCCGCCGAGAAGTGCCGCAGACCACTGCGCAGCAGGATCGCGCGCGAGCCGCGTTTTACCGCCTCGTCGAATTCATCGAGTAGCGCGCGATACAGCGTCGGACCCATCAGGTTATGGGGGCGACGGTTCATCGTAAGAACCGTCACATGACCTTTGAGTTCCTTCAGAACAATTGCTTCGTCCATTTTTGCTCCATTTCGTCGGGTTCAGGTGATTTCCGAATTGCATGTAAACATGCATAACATGTGAGCTCCAGTGTGAGCGGCGCCCGCACCGTCATACAGTGCGTTCGGCCTCGGTAGTTGCCAGTAAGCATCTCAGTCGTCGACACCCGCGACGACGCGCGCGTCCCTTTCGGCTCCGTCCGCCAGTACTGCTAACGCTTTCTGATACGCCTCACTCTGAAACGTGGCGAGAGCCTGTTCGAAGCTCGGGAATTCGACCACGACGGTCCGTTCCTTGAGACCCGCTTCGAATGCAACGACCTCTCCGCCTCGCACCAGGAATTTTCCACCCGCCGCTTTCACCACCTGTGTCGCGAGGACGCCGTATGCCGCGAGCTTGCTTGCGTCATGGACCGCCCGATACGCTGCTACCCAATATCCCTTTGCCATTTCGCTTCCTCTGTTGAAAAAATACCTGATCATAGTAACACCGTTAACATGAAGATCTATGAGGGTTATTCCTGGCCTCAAAAATGGGTGCAAAGGATTAGATAACGGTGTTAACATGGGGCCATGCGATGACTCAATGCCAACCTTTTCGCGGAGAACCTCATGCCGTACACGACTGTCAATCCTGCTACCGGCGAACTGCTCGCCACCTACGAGGACATATCCGACCCGTTGCTCGAAGCGAAGCTCGCTGCCGCGCAGCGCGCTTTCGAAACCGACTGGCGCCGCCGTCCGGTCAGCGACCGGGCGCGCATTGTGTCGCGCGCGGCTGCGCTGTTGCGGGAAAAGGCCGACGAATACGCGGGCTATCTGACGCTGGAAATGGGCAAGCGCGCCGGCGAAGCGCGCAAGGAAGTGGAATCGTCGGCGAGCATTCTCGACTACTACGCAAAGCATGCGCACGCGTATCTGCAACCGCGCCCGCTCGCGGAAGCGCCCGGCGCAGCCGTGCACATCGAGCCAATCGGCGTGCTCTTCGGCATCGAGCCGTGGAATTTTCCGTACTACCAGATTGCGCGCGTAGCCGGGCCGCAACTGATGGTGGGCAACGTCCTGCTGCTCAAGCATGCGGAAAGCGTGCCGCAGTCGGCGTTGGCCTTCGCTCGATTGTTCGAGGAGGCAGGCGCGCCCGAAGGCGTATATACGAATCTGTTTATCTCGATCGAGCAGGCCGGCCGCGTCATCGACGACCCGCGCGTCCAGGGCGTGACCCTGACCGGCAGCGAGCGCGCCGGTGCCGCCGTCGCCGAGCGTGCCGGCCGCAATCTGAAGAAGGTCGTGCTCGAACTGGGCGGCAGCGACCCATTCATCGTGCTCGAGGATGCGCCGCTCGACTGGGCGATCCAAAGCGCGGTCGCGGGCCGCATGCTCAATGCGGGTCAATGCTGCGTTGGTTCCAAGCGCATCATCGTGGTTGGCAAGGCGCGCGGGGACGCTTTCCTCGAGAACTTCGCGAAGCGGATGGCATCGCTCGAGACGGGCGACCCAGCCGATCCGGCGACCGCCGTCGCCCCGCTTTCGTCCGAGCGCGCGTTGACGCTGCTGCTTGAGCAGATCGATCGCGCGGCTTCGCACGGCGCACGCATCGTGTGTGGCGGCACGCGCGTCGAACGCCCGGGCTTTTACTTGCAACCGACCGTTCTGGCCGACATCTCGCCGCAGAATCCGGTCTTCGCCGAAGAACTGTTCGGCCCGGTCGCCGCCTTCCACGTCGTCGAGGACGAAGCCGCCGCAATTGCGCTCGCCAACGGCACGCCGTACGGTCTCGGTGCGTCGGTGTTTACCGCGGATACCGAACGTGGCGAGCGGGTCGCCGCGCAGATCGAGAGCGGCATGGTGTTCGTCAATCAGCCGTTCGCCACGGCGGCGGAACTGCCGTTCGGCGGCGTCAAGCGTTCAGGTTTTGGCCGGGAGCTTTCTCAGGTGGGATTCGACGAGTTCGTCAACAAAAAGCTGATCAGGGTTGCCCCCGTCGGGGCAGCACCGTTCGGCCCCGCGCGGGCCGCTTGAACGGGGTGTCTGACGTTGCTCCCACGGCGAAGCGCGTGATTGTGGCGCCTCGTCCCTCTTTCCCTTTGACCGAACACTATGATGAACAAGACGATTATCAGTTGCGCGCTCACTGGAAGCGACGATACCCCGCGGCTGAACCCTGCAGTGCCTGTGACGCCCGAGCAAATCGCCAATGAGGCCATTGCTGCATGTGAAGCCGGTGCGAGCATCGCACACATTCACGTACGGGACCCCAGGACTGGCGTTCCAAGCACTGATCTGTCGCTCTACAGAGAAGTCGTTTCGCGTATCCGCGATAGTGGGTGCCCGATATTGATCAATCTGACGACGGGCCCGGGTGCACGTTTCGTTCCCAGCGACGAAGACCCGAACCGGGGAAGTGAATTGAGTACGATGATGACGCCTGAGGCCCGAGTCCAGCATGTGCTCGAGTTGCGTCCGGAAATCTGCACTCTGGACGTAGCGACCATGAACTTCGGCAATCGCGCATTCGTCAACGTGCCCGACCATCTGGTCAAAATGGCAACCTTGATCGAGGAAGCAGGCGCGAAGCCTGAAATCGAGGTATTTGATCTGGGGCACGTTCGCCTCGCGCGCCACCTGATCGAAACGCAGGGGATTCTGCAGGCTCCGCTGTTCCAGTTGTGTCTTGGTGTGCCATGGGGAGCGGCCGCCGACACCGAGAGCCTTCTTCAGATGAAACGCTATCTGCCCGAGAACGCCCGTTGGTCGGCGTTCGGCATCTCGCGCGCGCAATTTCCGATCGTGGCGCAAAGCGTGATTCTTGGCGGGCATGTCCGCGTCGGCCTCGAGGACAATCTTTATCTTGCCAAAGGGGAACTGGCGCCAGGCAACGCAGCGCTGGTCAAACGTGCGGCCAGTATCGTCAAAAGCATCGGCGCAGACGTGGCAACGCCTGACGAGGCTCGCAGCATACTCGGCCTTCCCCGTCGCCAATAGAACGGGTGGAGCGCGGGATCGCCTTCCCTAAGAACGCTGCGTTACGAAGATCAATGGTTTTACCCGGTAGCCTGTCCTTGGGCTACCGATACCGCCGCCTCACTCATGTCAAGTTCATCCTTTCTCGCAAGAGACTTAGATGTTCTGGCATAAGAAACGCGGCATTTATTGATGCATGGAGACAAAAATGCCTTTGTGGAATATCTATCATCCGGTCGGCGCCTATACGGCAGATGACAAGCAGGAGATGGCCAAGCGAATCGTCGACGTTTATATCATTCCTCGCTTCTATGTAGGCGTTCTGTTTCATGAACAGCCGAAAGACTCCTTCTTCATGGGAGGGGAGTCGCGAGACGACTTTGTCAGAATCAGATTAGACCATTTCGCCAGACACATCGCCAAGGACCCCGAATGGACGAAGTCCTGGCTCCGCAAGGCGAACGCCGCGATTGCGCCATTTGTCCAGGATCGAGGTTATCACTACGAGTTGCATGTCGGCGAAACGCCGCAAGAACTGTGGTTGATCGACGGCATTCGACCACCTCGGCCTGATACGGAAGCTGAGAAGAAATGGAAGCTTGAAAACCGGGCGTCGCCATATGATCCGAGCGAAGGTTGAATGGGTCAGTTTCGTCTGAAGCAGCGTCGCCTACTGCGAGGACCGCGGCGCCCGCGTCGTCGGCGGACGTGCATCGCGTCGCGCCCGCAGGGGCACGATTAACACCGTCACTCGAAGGAGAAACCACGTGAAGGCCCTGATCATCGAACACAACGGCGAGCCGTCAGAGGTCGTCCATTGGCGTGATTTGCCCGAGCCCACGCCCGGGCCAGCTGAAGTCCGCGTGAGGATGCTGCTGGCGCCCGTGCACCCGTCCGACTTGCACGTCATCCGTGGACGTTTCGCCCCTCAGCGTCAGCCCGAACTGCCCGCTTCGCCCGGGTCGGAGGGCGTCGGAATCATCGACGCCGTCGGCAGCGACGTGCCGCGCTCGCGGATCGGAGAGCGCGTCGTTTTGCTGGACGTGCCCGGAACCTGGAGAGAGCAAGTCATCAGTCCGGGCGCCCGCGCGATTCCTGTACCGGCGGCGATCTCCGACGAGGACGCCGCGCAGGCCCTGATCAACCCGATGACCGCATGGGCGATGACGATGTCGGAGCACCAGCTTGGACGCGGCGACTGGCTTGTCCAGAGCGCGGCCGGCTCGACGGTCGGTCGCCTCGTGCTGCAGATCGCGAAAGCGGAGGGGTTCCGCACCATCAACCTCGTACGCCGTGAAGAGCAGGTCGCCGAGATCCAGGATCTTGGCGGTGACGTCGTGCTATGTACCGCGGACGAACGCTGGCCCGAGCAATTGAAGGAGGCCACCGGCAGCAATGGCATCGTGAGCGCGATCGATTGCGTCGCTGGTCGCACCGGCGCCATGCTTGCGCGTCAGTTGGCCCCGAATGGATGCCTGCTCGTCTACGGAGCCTTGTCGTCGCACCGCCAGACCGACCCGGCGGCCTTCGAGATGCCGATTTTCGCCCCGGCGCTTGTCTACTCGAGTGCCGAGGTACGCGGCTGGCTCATCTTCTCGTGGCTCGCGCGCAAGGGGGTGAATGAGGGCAGCCAGACGCTGCGCAGCCTGCTCGATCGCATGGCCGAGGGCACCTTGAAGCCGCCGGCAGCGCGCCGCTACCACGTCGATCGCGCACTCGAAGCCTTCACGGCCGCGGAGAGCGCCGCACACGACGCTAAACCGCTGTTGGCGTTCGCGGAGGGCTGAGCTTCGCCCTTGTCATCGTCGCAGGCGACTTTGCGCCGCTCGGCGGTCGCGATTGGCGGGAGCGGATGAAGCTTGATCGAAGGTTGAAGTAAGACGGCATCAATCAGGCGCGACTGCCGGTCAGTAGGTCCGTTCGGCGATAACTCGGGCCACCGTTTCCAGGGACCGCGTGAGCGTAGCGAGGTCGACGGACCCGATTGCCAATCGGATGGCGTGAGGCACATGAGCCGACGTCGAGAACGGCAGGGCTGTCGACACGGCAACCCGCTCGCGCATCAACGCCATCGCAACCTCGTCCGCGCGAACTTCCTGCGCCAGAGGGAGCCACACGAAGTACGAACAGGGATGGCCGACCCTCTTCAACTGGCCCAGAATGTCGGCGACGAGGCTCTGACGCATCGCGGCATCGCGTCGCTTCTCCTCTTCAAGCCGAGTCACCGTGCCGTCTTCCATCCAGCCGCAGCCGATGGCCGTCATGATCGCCGGGGTGTTCCAGGTTGTTGCCCGGATCGCCCGTTCGAGCTTGGGAATCCATTCGCCCGGTGCACAGACGAAACCGACGCGCAGCCCTGTCGCGACACTCTTCGACAAGCTCGATACATAGACCGTCGTCTCCGGCGCAAGCGATGCCAACGGAGGCGGCGCGCCTTCAGCCAGGAATGCGTAGGCCCCGTCTTCGATGAGTATCAGTCCGTGGTGCCGGGCGATGGCGACAAGGTCCCGACATCGCGTCGCGCTCATCACCCAGCCAAGCGGGTTGTGCAGCGTCGGCATGACGTAGACGGCGCGTACTCGTCGTTGCTTGCACAGAGCCGCCAATGCGTCCAGATCGGGGCCGCGCCCAGCGGCCGGGATCGGCGCGAGCTCCAGCCGATTGGCCTCGGCAGCGAGTTTGAATCCCGGGTAAGTCAGCGCGTCCACCGCCACGACGTCGCCGGGCTCGAGTAACGCCATGGCGGCCGTCGTCAACCCGTGCTGTGCGCCACTCACGAGCAATGTCGTTTCGACCGTTGCTGGCAACCCCCGGCTGGCCAGGTGGCGCGCCGCCGTCGCGCGCTCGTGCTCGCGCCCGCCGTGGGGCTGGTATCGAAGCAGAGACTCCAGGTCACCTGCAACAGCGAGTTGGCGCAGCGCCGCCCTGAGAAGGTCAGTCTGGCCGGGCGACGACGGATAGTTGAAGCTCAGGTCTACTGTGTCCGCGCTCCACGCACTCAGGTCGATGCCCTCACCTCGAGGGAGCGCCTCCTTGACGAATGTGCCACGGCCGGTTTCGCCGCTCACCAAACCCATCTCCTGCAACTCCGCATAAACACGCGTGGCCGTGACCAGCGCCAGGCCTTCGCGAACAGCGAGGTCGCGGTGCGTTGGCAGACGCGTCCCGGGACGCAGACGGCCTGCACGGATATCGGCCGCGAGACGGTCGACCAGTTGCTTGTAGCGCGGCTGAGCCATATCCGAATGTATCCATGACAATTATTTGATTGTATTAATTATCGGCTCTAGCATGGTTCGTCACAACTTCTCCACCCGCACGAGGACGTCATGCACATCGCCATCCTGACCTTTGAGGGCTTTAACGAACTAGACTCGCTGATCGCGCTAAACATCCTCAACCGGGTCAAAAAGCCCGGCTGGCGGGTTTCGATCGCAAGCCCGTCATCGAGGGTGCGGTCGATGAACGGCGTGGCGCTGGAGGCGCAAGCGTCGCTGCAGGACGCATGCGAGGCCGACGCGGTGCTGGTCGGCAGCGGGATAAAGACCCGGGACGTTGCTGCCGATGCCGAGTTGATGTCGCAGCTAAGGCTCGACCCGACGCGCCAGTTGCTCGGCGCGCAGTGCTCGGGCACGCTGATACTTGCGAAGCTGGGCCTGCTGGACGACGTTCCGGCGTGTACGGACGTGACCACCAAACCGTGGGTCGAAGAAGCCGGCGTGGCGGTGCTCAACCAGCCGTTCGTGGCGAAGCAGAACGTCGCGACGGCAGGCGGGTGCCTGTCGTCGCAGTATCTGGCGGCCTGGTTCATCGCGCGTCTGGAGGGTGTCGAGGCTGCACGCAACGCGATTCAATATGTCGCCCCGGTGGGAGAGAAGGAGACCTACGTGACGCGTGCAATAGCGAACATCTCGCCATTCCTCTAAGGAAATACAGCATCTGAAAACTGCGCATCGCGTACCTGGAATCGAGTACCTGGACGACACCGCGCCCCCAACGGGAAAAACCCACAGTGCGAGGGGCCCGCCTGGCTAGGCAGCTTGCTGCCTTGCAACCCGGCGGATGGTCTGGGGAGGTTGGCCCAACGTCCTGACGAATGCTCTGCGCATCCTTTCGGTGTCGCCGAAACCGGTCTCCCTGGCGATGACTGTAAGTGAGAGCTCCCCAGCGTCGACGAGGCTGCGAGCGACATCGACGCGCAGTTTCTCCACTGCCTGCGCAGGAGACTGTCCGGTCTCAATCTTGAAGATTCGGCTCAGTTGTCTTGGGCTCACATGCGCGGCGTCAGCGATGACCTCCACGGAAAGATCCAGGTGAAGGTTAGCTCTGGCGAATGAAAGCACCTTCTGTATGCGGTCTGATCTGGGCTGAAGCTCCAGCAGCGCCGAGAACTGGGACTGGCCGCTGGTACGCCGGTGGTAGACCACCAGTTTCTTCGCCACGACCTTCGCCACCTCCTCTCCATGGTCTTCTTCGACCATGGCCAAAGCCAGGTCGATGCATGCGGTCATGCCAGCCGATGTCCACACGCCGCCGTCATTCGTGAAGATTCGGTCCGGCAGAACCTTCACGTCCGGGTGTCGCCGCTGAAGCTCCTGAGCCGCGGACCAGTGGGTCGTTGCACGGCGGCCGTCGAGGACCCCTGCTTCCGCGAGAATGAACGCGCCGGTGCAGATGCTGCCCACTCGCCTGCAAGCCTGTTCGGCGCGCTTCAGGAATGACCTCATCCTCGGTGTGGAAGTCGGGGCGGGGATGGCGCCGAGGACCAGCAGCGTATCGAACGCGGCGTTCCGGAACTTGCGCGAGTCTACCGTTGCGCCCGAGTAGCTTGGAACCGGCCCCCCGGCTTCGGACAGCCGGACTTGCCGATACGACTCGTACCCGAGTTCCTTGTTCGCCAACTCGAACACGGCAATGACGGCGAGGTCGAGGATCTCGAACCCCGGGAAGAGCAACAAGGCAACGGTCTTCATAGGATGTCCCAAAATGCAGATATCGGCAATTTGAGCCAATCATAGTCCTGCGCCAGCAATGATGCAATTCCGGGACATGTCCGAAAGCATTGGTTGTCCTAAAACATCGGATTTACGTCTTTCAAGCCATCGTCCAGGGCCTTACGATAGGCATGTCGAAAGAGCGTTCATCTTCCAGGGAGATTTCACATGATCCAGAAGCAGTCAAAGGGCACCGCCGTGGTTACCGGGCGCCAAGCAAGGAGTATCGAATGAATAGCATCGTACTGGCCTGTACCGCTGCCCTTGGCCTCCTCCTGTTCGCTCTCGGACTCTCCATTTCTATCCTGCGCTTTCGCGTTGGCGTGCTGAGTGGCTACGCACCTGAGCCTGATCAGTTGCTAAGCAAACTGGTTCGCGCTCACGGCAACACCGCCGAGTACGCTCCATTCTTCGCGGTGCTCTTTTTGTACCTCGGCTCTCAGCATCCGCATCACTGGGAACTCTGGTGCATGGTAGGCGCAACTGCCTGCCGCTTGCTCCTGGTGGTCGCGCTAGTTGCCTGGCCGTCCATGTCGAAGCCCAATCCAGCCCGAGCGATCGGGGCCCTGGGAACGTACGCTTTCGGGGTGGCCCTATGTGTTGCATTGCTCAACGGCCACTAGTCCTCTGGCCTCGCCGGTCATCGCCGTGCCGACGATCACCCTTGAAGGCGACGCGAACGGCGTTTCGCATCCGGAGCCTGAGGCGTATGCGAAGAAGTTCGTCGGCAAATACGCGCACCGCAGCATCACAGGTGGAATCGGTCACAACCTGCCGCAGGAAGCCTCCAAGGCCTTTGCGGACGCAGTGATCGAAGTCGCAAGCTACTAAGCGTTCACGTGCCGCGCCTTAAGGACAGAAATCCAGCCGGCTTCTCGACCGACAGAGGTGGTGCCGGTCATTTGACCGACCCGGTTCCGCGCGAGCTGCCTGCGATGCTACCTGCTCACTCCACACATTTGGTAAGGATTCCATCATGTACCTTCTGTTGAAGAGATATCTCACGTCCGCGCTTCTGCTTGGCAGCGTGTTCGCGCTGCACGCGGCCCATGCTGCCCCGCCGCAGGACCTGAAAGGAACGAACGTCGTCCTTGTGCACGGGGCTTTCGCTGACGGATCAAGCTGGGATAGGGTGATCCCGCTGCTCGAGGCGCGTGGTCTTCATGTGGTTTCAGTTCAGAACCCGCTCAGCTCGCTCGCGGATGACACGGCGGCAACGAGGCGCGCAATAGAACAGCAAACTGGCCCCGTTGTGCTCGTAGGGCATTCGTGGGGCGGTTTCGTGATCACTCAGGCTGGCGACGACGACAAAGTCAAGGCGCTCGTGTATGTAGCCGCTCTCGTTCCGGACAGCGGCGCATCGGTCAACGACATGATGAAAAACCAGCCGGCCCCGGTCTGGGCAGGCGAACTGAGGAAAGACTCCGCAAACTTCCTGACGTTGTCCACCAACGCGGTGATCAATGATTTCGCCCAGGATCTGCCGACGGCGCAAGCACGTGTCCTCGCGACGACGCAAGGACCGTGGTTCGCGGGCTGTCTGGACGACAAGGTGAGTATCGCTGCGTGGCACACGAAGCCGTCCTGGTTCGTGGTCGCCGACCAGGATCGCATGATCGATCCGCGCGCAGAGGAAGCAATGGCAAGGGAGATCGGCGCAACGACGATTCATGTCGATTCGAGTCACGTCGCAATGCTGAGTCATCCGAAGGCTGTTGCCGATGCGATCATCGCGGCGGCAAGCAAGGGGGTTGTGACGAAATAAGGAACGTGAAGCGGACGAGATAGCCAATAAATTGTGTCTTCTAATTTATCGTTAAGATTACTAAGTTGATGTAGGAGTTTGCGTGTTAGATATTATCGATCCCCATGCGCCGTCGCGTCGTCGTTTTATTGGTATGGCAACGGCGTCCCTTGCTGCGGCCTCACTGAGCCGGTATGCCTTTGCGGAACCGAGTCAATCCATTACCGAAGTTGCCCCAGCAGGGGGCGGCGACAAAACCACGATCCGTCCACTTCGTGTGCATGTGCCGGAATCACAACTCGTCGATTTGCGCAGACGCATCAAGTCGACACGTTGGCCGGAACGCGAAACGGTCACGGATGCATCGCAAGGCGTGCAGCTTGCGACGATGCAAAAGCTCGCGCAGTATTGGTCGACAGATTACAACTGGCGTAAGGTCGAAGCGAGATTGAATTCGCTGCCGCAATTCGTCACCGAGATCGATGGGCTAGACATTCATTTTATCCACGTTCGTTCGAAACATCAGAATGCGTTACCGGTCATCGTCACGCACGGATGGCCTGGCTCGATCATCGAGCAGTTGAAGATCATCGATCCGCTGACCAATCCAACTGCCCATGGTGGAAATGCCTCGGACGCTTTCGACGTAGTGATCCCTTCGTTGCCGGGCTACGGCTTCTCAGGCAAGCCGACTGCGACGGGCTGGGATCCTGCACGTATCGCGCGCGCGTGGATCGCGTTGATGAAGCGCCTTGGATACACGCGCTACGTGGCGCAAGGAGGCGACTGGGGGAATGCGGTCACGGAACAGATGGCGCTCATCGCGCCGCCGGAACTGCTGGGCATTCATACCAACATGCCGGCCACCGTACCGGACGACATTGCCAATACACTGAAGTACGGAAATTCGCCGCCGGCCAGCCTCTCGCCGGATGAGAAGCACGCGTTCGATCAGCTCGACTACTTCTACAGGCACGGTCTCGGCTATGCGCAAGAGATGGCGAACCGTCCGCAGACGCTGTATGGGATCGAAGATTCGCCTATCGGCCTCGCTGCATGGATGCTCGATCACGACGCCGCGAGTCAGGCGATGATTGCCCGCGTTTTTGAAGGTCAGAGCGAGGGCCTGACGCGAGATGACGTGCTCGACAACGTCACGCTCTACTGGGTGACGAATACGGCCGTTTCGTCGGCACGGCTGTATTGGGAGAACAAGTTAAACTTCTTCGCGCCGAAGCACGTTGCGATTCCCGTTGCCGTCAGCGTGTTTCCGGATGAAATCTACGCAGCGCCGCAGAGCTGGACGGAGCACGCTTATCAGAAGCTGATTCACTATAACCGGCTTCCGAAAGGCGGGCACTTTGCGGCGTGGGAACAGCCGCAGGCGTTCACGGAAGAAGTTCGCGTGAGTTTCCGGACGCTGCGCTGACGTTTCAAAGCGAGGAATATCTGCGACGGGGCGCCGCGAGGCAGACCGTTTGAGATAAGTGCATCATTCGTGCCCACGCCGTCACAAATGAACAACGAATCGATGTCGTTCGCGGTTAGTCCCCAAACGGGTTGCCGGTGTCTGTGTCTTTCACTTCGGTATTGAGGTTGTATTCCGCACGCACGGCCTTGAGCACGCCCTCGATGTCGCGCTCGAAGCCGACCGCGTTGCCGAAGTGGGTCATGTTCCAGTTGCAGCCCGTCTTGTCAACCTCTTGCAACTGCGGCCGCGGCACACGAATCTTCACGCCGTCCTCGACGATTTCCTGCAGTCGATGGATTCGCCGGTTGACCTCCTGCTGAAGCTGCGAGGCATTGAGCGTCTTGCGTATCATCCAAGTCTCCTTCCGGTTGCCCAAACCAGTCTAGCGCAAGTGAGGCGTTCCGCGACCTGGCACTGAAATGCAAAGTGCCTGAGAGAGCAGGCGCCTTGGTTCGTCGAGATGCGTCAGTAAGTTTCTCGCTTGTTGCCTTCTTCGCAGCGACCTTCTTGAGAGCAGAAACGGCCTTCTTTGTAGCCGGAGACTTCGCGCCAATTCACGCCCCACCCTTGTATGTCGCAACAAAGCTCGCAAGGTCGCCCCAGTTCGGCGAAGACAGCAACTCCGGATGGTCCTGTTGAACCTTAAGCGCGACGCTACGAAAGGCTTGTGCGCATGCCGAGAAGCAGGTCGGTGGCGAGAGGGGAGCCGGTACAGGTGAGTTGCTTGCTATGGGGACATTTAGCTTCGGTGCAGAGCCCGGCGTTCTGGTTTCAGAAAGAGCGGAGCTGAGTTTCGAAAGTTGTTTGCGTGCGCTGACGGGAGCAGAGTACGTGCTGCCAGCGTTGAATTTATCTGCGAGAAGCTGGAGTATCGACGTATGGTCCAGGTTACCGGAGAAGACGCCCCCGGGCGCGACATAGGGCGAGACCAGGAATGCGGGTACACGCAGCCCAGTAGTTTCAAACTGATAACCGGCGACCTCAGTCGAAATGTTGAGTGGGCTTACGTGGTCGAAAAATCCCCCGTGCTCGTCATACGTGACAATCATCAGCGTCTCATCCCATCGCTCGGACGCAGAAATCGTTTGATAAATATCGGCAAGGAACGCTTGCCCTGGGGCGACGCCAGTAGGCGAATGGTCGTCATTCGGGACCCCGTGCGGCCCGTCCGTGTATTCCGGCTCGATGAAAATGACTTGAGGCAAATTGCTACTGTTCGTCCAGTCTGCCTTGAAGCGCGAATACCGCCTGAACCTCCCTCCATTGCCATCCAGCGGCAAGGCAAGCGAAGTTACTATCTCAGGCAACCACTTGGGCATCAAGCTGAAGAACGGGAAGAAGCCTCCCGACTGGTAGACACACCAACTTGCGCCGTGTGTGGTCAGCCAGTCGTAAACAAGGGACTGCTCGGGAAGAAAACCAGAAACATTGTCGCTAATCGCACTCTCTCCCGCCATTGCCATCAGGCGATTTGCCTGGGTTCCCGTCGGAAGTGGCGCAAACCAGCTATCGCAGATCGTGAAATTTTTTGCGAAAAAATCATAAGTAGGCAACGCACCGGCCGTGTAGTAGCCCATCACCATCGATAGGTCGGCTGGCGCAGGGTTTCGTGTCGCATAGCTCGCGACGAATCCACCCAGTTCGGGACAGCCCCCATTCGCGCACGGCGTGTTTATTTGCATCGAAATCGGCGTGCGGTCATGCGGCGGGTCGGGGATAAGTTGGGTCGACGGCGAAAGCGCATGTAGGGCATACGTTTTGTCGCCGTAGAGGTTCGTGAAGTTCTGTCGCCAGGTGGGGTCGGCCGAGAGGCCGTTGACATCCTTCCCGTTGAGGCTCAGGTAGCCAAGAACGTGGTCGAAAGACCTATTCTCCATCATGACTATGACGATGGTCTTAATGTTGTCAACGGACATGCTCCCTCCGATATAACGGCATCAGGGCGACGAAGTCGCCTACGAATGTCCCAGCCCGAAGAAATCACCGGGGGCACGGCACGGGAGGTCTCGTGACACGAACCTGTTTCCTACCCAGGTCCTACAGCGCTAGCCGGGAACCGGATAGGTCAAACGTTCGCTACAGGGGGCTCGCACCTCTGACGAGGCTCGATACCAAAGGCTTGCTTCCGGCTAGACGTTAAGGCTAGTTCACGTCACATGACTGTTCAAGTTCAGTTGCGTGGTAGCGTTACCCCGTTCACTTGCCACACGGCACAACGCAGGTTCTGAAGGCGTATCGCCTACGCGGTACGCCTTCAGGAGTAATCCCATGTTACGAATCTCGCACCGCCGTTTCACATGTGTCCGACATCGCTCCTTACACTCCGAGCCGTAGTCACTGACATTGCACTCAATGTGCGAGGAGTAGCGAACATGAACAAGAAAATTCTCGGCGCAGCGCTCGGTCTGGCAGTACTGGCAGCATCGACGGCAGCATCGGCACACGTCGACGTCGCCATTGGATTGGGCATCCCCGGAGCCGTCTATGCGCCTGCAGAACCAGTGTACGCACCGCCACCGCCCGTTGTGTATGCTCCCGCACCTGTCGCCGTCGCGTACGGCGGTGGTGACGACTGGCGAGCCCGTGAATGGCGCGAACGTCGCGAGTGGCGTGAACGTGAATGGCGCCGCCAGGAATGGCGTGAGCACGAGTGGCGCGAGCATCGTGATTGGCGCGGGTATTGAAACGACGCCGCAAGCCGCCGCATCTGAAAAATCCAATCTCTGAGTAACTTCGAATGAAAGCTAGCCCGATAAGAATCGCCTTGATTGCAACGACGCTGGCCTTCGCAACGGCAGGCTCGGCAAACGCCGCAGGCTGCCTCAAGGGCGCGGTGGTAGGTGGGGGCGCCGGGCATTACGCGGGGCACCACGCTGTGGTTGGTGCTGTCGGCGGCTGCATGGTCGGCAGGCACCTTGCGAAGCAGCATGCGCAACAGCAAGCCGCGCAACGTCAGGCAGCACAGGTGCAATAAAACCTCGTCGGCTTGGTGTCGCCGACGGCGAAGCCATCGAGATTTTCTACGGCACCGAGAGTCACACGATTTGCGGTTCAATTAACCGGGTGATAACGGGCAACGGCACGCCGCGCGTGTTCCGCGGCGCGGCGCTGGGCCGGCATTTCCAGGAGCTTCCTCTGCTGACCCGCATGACCGTTGAGGTCATGTCACTCATCTCTATCCGGATTCGCCCCGCCCCGAACCTGTGGCACGCCGCCGCGTTCGCTATGGAAGGACGTTAATTGTGAAAAAACGTGAACTATCCGCCTGAGATTGGCTTGGTGTTGATAATCGTCGTTTTCGGTGAACTACCCGCGCTTCGAGCATTTTCTTGTCATAACTGTAGAAATCGGTGAACTATTGCTTTGTCGATAGCGATTGGGCTATAATTGTAGAAATCGGTGAACTATAGATCGATAGCTCGCCACACTGCGATTATTGTGAAAATCTGTGAACTATGGCCCGAACACTACCTCGCGCAATCGATGCTCTCGACCCAGTCGTGCACGACCTTCCTTCGCTCGGGCGTCTCGTGCGCAATCAGCGAGCAAGAAACGAGTTGCGCATCGATGACGCCGCGGACCAGGTCGGCGTAAGCCACAACCTCCTTTCAAAGGTGGAGCGCGGGGAATCCGTTGGCCTGGAGAAGCTGTTCAAGGTGCTCGAGGGACTGGGCCTGAAGATGCTTATCCTCACGCCCAGCGAAGCAGAGGACGCAGTGAGGGCGCTCAGGCCTTCGGCTGGGGAGAGCGTCTGATGGAACATTTCCTCCGCATTTCGACAAACGGTGACACCGTTGGCCACCTCGGCTTCGATGCCGTGCAGAACCAGTACAGCTTCCGCTACGAGCAAGCCTGGCAAGACCGGCGGAGCGCTTTTTCGCTCTCGCCGCACATCCTTCATACGGGGGAGGCGCCGGCGGCCGGCGCGGTGCAGCGGTTTCTCGGAAACCTGCTGCCGGAAGGTCGCGCGCTCGAAGTGGCCGCGGGCTTTGCGCAGATGTCCAAGGACAATATCTTTGGCCTGATTCGTATGCTCGGGAAGGAGCCGGTCGGCGCGTTCAGTTTCACTGCCGCCGAAAACGAGGCAGCCGGGGAGGTGCCCGCCGATGAGCCCATCCGGCGAGACATTCCTGTTGAAGAGTTGAGCCAGCGAATCAAGGAGCGCGAGCAGATTCCGTTTCCCGTCTGGGACAAGAAAGTGCGCCTGTCTGTTGCGGGCTACCAGGACAAGCTGCAGGTGATGGTGGAGGGCAATCGCATCTCGCTGGTTGATGGTTCTCTCAGCTCCACGCATATCCTGAAGCCGGAATCGCGGAACACGGCTACGCCGTTCATGGTCGCCAACGAGCATTACTGCATGACGCTTGCCGCACAGATGGGGTTACCGGCCGCACCGGTCGCCATCCGCCGCATTCCTGAGCCAATATTGCTTATTGAGAGATTCGACCGGGTAGCGCAAGTCGACGCGGATAATCCAGGGCAAATCAAGGCGGTCGGCCGAGTGCATGTCATCGATGGCTGCCAGGCATTGGACCTGCCGTCGCAGTTGAAGTACGAGCGCAATTATGGCCGTACGCTGGATGTGCGAAACATCCGGGAAGGCGCGAGCTTTGAGAAGCTGTTCTCGCAACAACACTTCGAACTTCCAGCGCACGCCCGGTCATTCATGCTCCGGTGGGCGATTTTCCAGTTGCTCATTGGCAATAGCGACGCACACGGGAAAAACATCTCGTATTTCGTCCGCCGCACGCGCCTCACACCCGCGCCGCTTTATGACCTGGTCTCGGTGAGCGCCTACGCGGACAACGCGAACGTGGACCAGGAAATGGCTATGGCTTATGGGGATGCGTTCCTTCTCGAGGAAATCACCCCGTTTGAGCTTGCTCTGTTCGCACAGAGCACCCGCACACGGCCGGCGCTTCTAGCGCGGGAGCTGGAGCGCATGTCTTTGGCTGCCTTGAAGTTTGCGCCCGGGCTTGCGCAGTCCGAGGTGTATGTCGGTGACGACGAGCGAGCAAGGGTGCGAAAGATTTCCGACTTCATTTGCGCGCAGGCAAACAGGCTTTTGCAGCTCGCACCTGAAGTGTCCAAGGTCAATCCGGACCTGCTTTAAGAATGGGAAGACCGCAGATCCGCCTTACCTCTCGACCTCAGAATACGCTGCGGATTCCGAGGCGCCCAACTGCCTGCTTCTGATTTCCAGACGGATTGAATCCAGCGATCTGAGCAACCTGCGCATCTCCTGCTGCTTTCCGGAATACACCCAGCACATACACCGACGATAGGCCGGATTGCGATGACGCCGAACGTGCCGAATGCGGTGCCAGGGCATGTCGAACTGATGCTGGAGGTCCGCAGCGACAGCGACGCAATCCTCGAATGTTTTCCGGAAGACCTGATGGCCGGCGCCACGGCTGATCTCGCTGAATTGCGCGTGTCCGCAAGCGCGGCGCATGTCAGTCGCGCCAAACCAACCGACTGCCAGCCGCTTGTGATGGATGCCGTCGAACGGGCAGCGGGGGCGTTGGGATACGCCACCATGCGTCTGCCGAGCGGTGCGGGGCACGACGCGGTGTATGTCGCGCCGACCGGCCCTATCGGGATGATCTTCATCCCGTGTCTGAACGGGCGCAGTCATTGTCCGGAGGAGTGGATCGAGCCACAGCAGTTGCTCGACGGCACGCGGGTTCTTTACCAGACGATCCGTGAGTTGGATGCTGCGTTGTGACGGGTCACTGCGGTCATGGTCGCAGCGGCAACTGGACATGCAGCGAACGCCGTGGCCCGTCAGCCTGCGGACTTTCTATTGCCGCGCGACCGGCGTGAATCCGTAACGTGTGAGTAGGGATAGATAAACCCAAAAATCAAAACAATACAGTAACAAAAACTGGCTTGAGCTGGATACGATAGTGGAAAAAGCTGCCTATTGACCGTAACACTGGTCTTTACCAACGGGCATCCATTCCCTTTCCAAACCAGCTCTCAACGCCTCCTATGCCACGCCCGATCGTTGCACAGATTCATCCCGCCGCAGTCAGCCACAACCTCTCCATCGTCAAGCAACGGGCATCTCGATCACGGGCTTGGGCCGTGGTCAAAGCCAACGCATATGGACACGGAATCGATCGCGTTTTTCCGGCACTCGCGAATGCCGACGGCATTGCATTGCTCGATCTCGACGAAGCAGTCCGTGTGCGTGAGTTGGGTTGGACCAAGCCGATTCTTCTTCTGGAAGGCGTGTTCAAGCCAGGTGACGTGCAAATCGCCCAGCAGTTCGATCTTTCCATGGCCGTGCATTGCCGTGAGCAACTCGATCTGTTGCGCCTGTCGTCGTCGCATGAGCGTGTCAACGTGCATCTGAAGATGAACTCCGGGATGAATCGCCTCGGATTCCGGCCCGACGCGTACCGCACCGCGTGGGAGCAGGCCAGATCGATTCCGGGTATTGCGGACATCACGTTGATGAGCCATTTCGCGAATGCTGACGACGGCGACGTGGCGTGGCAGATGGATCGCTTCGATGCGGTGACTCAAGATATACCGGGTCAACGAAGCCTCGCGAATTCAGCGGCCGTTTTGTGGCATCCCCAGGCGCATCGTGACTGGGTGCGACCAGGTGTCGTGCTGTATGGCGGTTCGCCCACCGGCCAGTCGCGTCACATTGACGACGTGGGCTTGCGCGCTTCGATGACGCTCAGGAGCGAAGTGATCGGTGTGCAGTCATTGTCGGCGGAGGAAACGGTTGGGTACGGCCGTGCCTTCGCTGCGAACCGCGAGATGCGCATTGGTGTGGTCGCATGCGGGTATGCGGACGGATATCCACGGCACGCATCGACGGGTACGCCAATCGCAATCGACGGCGTCATGACGCAGGTGGTGGGCCGTGTTTCGATGGACATGCTCACTGTCGATTTGACACCGTGCCCGCGTGCGCAGATCGGCTCAAAGGTCGAACTGTGGGGGGAACAGATCAAGATCGATGACGTCGCTCACGCTTCCGGGACGATCGGGTACGAACTGATGTGTGCGCTGGCAAAACGGGTGCCCGTAGAAATAGCCTGAATGACCGCCTCTCTCGCCGGAGCGTGAAGCAATCCGCAAGAGATACTCACGTCTTCGGACGAGAGGCGGTGCCGCATTGCCTGTTGCACAGGCGTAATGCTGTCTAATAAGGGTGTCTAATAAGCCAGCGCCATTGCGTTGTAACGGACGTTTTGTGTTTACGTAATAATTGCGAGGCGTGTCCGATTCGATCCACTAACCATTAAAAATGCGTAGGTCATGGCTTTCAGCGAACCAAGGTCTCCATTTTTCAAATGGGTGGTGTCCTCCGCTCAGAACCTGAGCGCCGACAATCGGCAAATATTGCTTGCCAACCTGTTCACGCGAACCGCATCGATTGTCTTTGCGTCGATCTGCGAAATCAGTGTCTGCGCAACCGCTTACTATCTTTATCCAAGAGCCCTTTACGCGTGGTGGGGCAGCGCCGTGGTCGCGCTGCTGATGACGCGTCTCGCGTTGATCTGGCTGTGCTGCGAGCGCAGTGCCCGCAACCTGCCCACCCCTACCTCGGCTTTTCTCTTTGCCAGTCTTCTCTGGGCGGCCCTGTTCGGCTTTGGCACTTTTTTGTGCAATACCAGCGGAAATCAGACACTTTTTCTGCTCGGCAACGTTTGCGCGGTGGGTGTGATCGGCGGATTGGCCGGACGCAACGCAGGCACACCCAGGCTGGTGCTTCTCCAGATATCGTTCATTCTCGGGCTGTTGGGTTGGGGGGCGGCGCTGTCTCCCGGCTCCGGCAAACTTGTGCTGCTGTTTCAGGCGCCGTTTTGCGCGGCGGGTTTCTTTACTGTGGCATTGCGCAGCAATCGCGACACCGTTGCCTTACTGCTGGCGCGCGAAAGCAGTCATCGGCTGGCTCACCAGGACAGTCTCACTGGCCTTCCTAACCGCGCCCGCATTACCGAGCTTCTGCTGGAACGCACTGCGGCCGGCTCGTTACGACTGAATCATCGATTCGCGGTTCTACTGATCGACCTTGACGGCTTCAAGGCTATCAATGACAGCCTGGGTCACGCCGCCGGCGATCAGATTCTTCAGGAAGCGGCGATTCGATTGCGTGAAGTACTGCCGGCCGGCGATCTGGTCGGACGCCTCGCCGGCGATGAGTTTGTCGCCATTACCGACGGCACGGCGTTGACCCGCGACGTCCATTTGCTGGCAGACCGTATCGTCAAAACGCTGGCGCGTCCTTTCACACTCAGCGAAGCGTTGGTGCATATCGGTGCGAGCGTGGGCGTCTCGCTCTATCCCGAGCACGCAAAGACAGGACCGCAATTGCTGATCTGCGCGGACCGCGCGTTGTACGCCGTCAAACGCAGTGGCAAAAGTGCCTTCTCTATCTTCGATGCCGTCAGGCACGCCTCCGACGAAAGTTTGAGCCTTCTGCGAAGCGATCTGGAAGGGGCGATGCAGTCTTACAGCGATCTGCGCATGGAGTACCAGCCGATCGTCGATCTCGCCGACGATACGATTTCCGGCCGCGAGGCGCTGCTTCGCTGGACGCATCCGACTCGCGGTGAGCTTTCTCCTTCCGCATTTATTCCCACAGCCGAACGTACGGGCCTCATCCTTGCACTCGGCGAGTGGGCGCTGCTGCAATCCTGCACCGAAGCTGCCACGTGGCGTGATGCAGTGAGCGTCGCCGTGAATGTTTCGCCGGTGCAATTGCGGGAGGAATCGTTCGCGTCGGCGGTTGAGGCGATCCTCGGCAAGACGGGATTGCCGCCCGCGCGCCTGAATATCGAAGTCACGGAAACGGTGTTGTTGAGCGACGATATCGTCACCCGGCACAACGTCGAGAAGCTTCGCGCATTGGGAATCGGCCTCGCGCTCGACGATTTCGGCACCGGATTCTCGACCATGTCGACGCTTGTGCGCTTCTCATTCGACAAGCTCAAGATCGACAGTTCGTTCGTGAAGGAGTCTGTGCATCGACGCGAATCCGCGGCCGTGGTTCGCGGGATTGTGGCTTTGGCACGGGAAATCGGCATGCCCACCACGGCGGAAGGCATTGAGACGCAGGAGCAGTTGAATTTCGTGCGCGTCTGCGGATGCACGCATGCGCAGGGTTTTCTTCTGGGAAAGCCGGTCCGGGGTGAAGAGATCCCGCACCTCGAAAAACGGCTCGCTGCGCATTCCGCGGATAAGGCTTGAGAGATCTTATCGACCGGCATGATGCCGATTTCCGCGGCGTTGGCCGGCTAGTTACGGGGCAGGGTGACGTATGAAGCTGGCGAAGCAAGATGGCCTCGGTGCTGCTGCCGGAGAAGCAGTGCCGGGTGTCAGCGATGGACGCGCGCGCTTTCAGTATTCCAACAGGCCTGCTGCCTGGGAGGCAGTAAGGGAAGGCGGTGCTGGTGCAGAGGCAGCATCCATACCGATGCTGCTGCGTAAGCAGCAATTCAACTTTGGATACCACAACAAAATGCATCGGAAGTCGCGGTAGATGTTCAGAATACGCTTTTGAGGAAGAAACCCTGATCGATGCCGTTCAACGCCCGTCAGCCGACAGAGGACGGTCCACGCCCGCACGTAGCGGAGTGAGTGTCCTTGACCATATGAATTCGACCTACGTACTGCCGGACGCGCCGGCTTCTCTGCCACCGAGCGCGGAGGCATCGGTCACTGAAACGCCGCTGCAGATCGCGCAACGGCTCGCGATCACATTTAATCACGTGTTGCCAGACCGGCCAGCCATCGCGCGAACGGAAGTGCCGCCTTTGTTGACGATGCCCGACAAGCGCACGCTGACCACCTCGATTCGCGCGACCGTCCAGGTCTTCTCGGACCCGCAATCGCTGGCGTTACTCGAACGTATTCGCATGGTGGCGCCGAGCGACGCTAACGTGCTCGTGATCGGCGAGACAGGGACGGGTAAGGAGTTGGTCGCGCGTCATGTGCATAACCTGAGTGCTCGCAAGGACGGCCCGTTTGTGGCGGTCAATTGCGGGGCTTTCTCCGAGTCGCTGGTGGAGAGCGAGTTGTTCGGCCACGAGAAGGGCGCATTCACCGGCGCGTTCTGCGCCAAACCCGGCTGGTTCGAAGCGGCGAATGGCGGGACGCTGTTTCTGGACGAGATAGGCGATCTGCCGCTATCGATGCAGGTCAAGCTGCTGCGCGTGTTGCAGGAGCGTGAGATCGTGCGGCTCGGCTCGCGCCGGAGCATTCCCATCGACGTGCGGGTGCTGGCGGCCACCAATGTGCATTTGCAGGACGCGGTGGCGGCAGGCCATTTCCGCGAGGACCTGTTTTATCGCCTGAACGTCGTGCATCTGGCTGTACCGACGCTGCGCGATCGGCCTGGCGATATATTGCCGCTGGCCCGCTACTTCATTGAAGAGTATCGGAACCGGTTGGGCTACGGTCCCGTCGACATCGAGCCGCGCGCGGAGCGAAAGCTGCTGGAACATAGTTGACCCGGCAATATTCGTGAACTTGAGAACGTCATTCACTACGCGTTGTTGGTGTGCCGCAGCGATTCGCTGGGCGAGGGCGATTTGCAGATGTCGTCGTTCGGGATTCACGCCGCGCGGCGAGCGGCCAGTGAACCTGTTGCGTCTACGCCGTTGGAAGGACTGGAGGGGGCATTGCGCCATCTCTTCGATCGCGCGGAAGGCAATCTGTTCGAACAGATCGAAGACACGGTGATGCGCGTGGCGTTCGACTTCTGCAACCGGAATCAGATTCAGGCGGCGAGGCTGCTGGGCATTAGTCGCAATGTGTTGCGGGCGCGCTTGATTCGGGCGAAGCAGATTTCCGCGCAGAAGTAAGCTCACATGCGTGATAGCGGATAGTGGGCGCAGTCCTGCCTTTTGCGTGCATTTAGAAGTCAAAGCAGACCGGCCGCGAGACCAGTCCGCATGTCGCTGCGTTGTTGCTGTGTATCGCCGCGTTCGCGGCGGTAGCGGACTATGCCGCGGTTCTGCTGTTGCCGATCTGCCAGACGAAGGGCGGCTCTTTGCGGTTGATTTCCCAGTCGCCCACAATCCGCTCCTTATAGATCAGCGGATTGTGCGACGCTGCAGTGCGCGCGTTTCGCCAGTGGCGGTCCAGTAGTTTGTTCTCGCTTGTGCCCGAAGCACCGAGTGCATTGAACAGGTCGGTGGTCGCCTGCAAAATCAAACTGGCCACGGCGACCTGGGCTTTTGCCGATTCGATTTCGGCCGCCACGTTCGCTGCGTGTTCAACATCGCGGTCCGCGCCGAAGCGCGTTTCGTACGCTCTTTGTGAGGGTTCCGCGGCTCGCACGGCCGCGGCCTCCGCCGCATACACGCGTGCCGCTATTTGCCCGACCACCTGCTGCACCTGGGCGTCTTCGCTGACGCGTGGCGCGTTGCCGTGACTGTACACCCGGGTGCGTTTGCGCACTTCATGCGAGATGTCACGCAATGCGGCGCGCCCAGTACCTGCGATAACCGCGATCAGCACGAGTTGATAGAACGCTGTCTGGTATTTGAAGCGCGTGGCGAAGTCGATGATGTTCTCTTCGTCGACCACGGCGTTTTCGAATACGGACGTCCCGCTTCCGGTGGTGCGCTGACCGAAGCCATCCCAGTCGTCGCTTTGTTTGACGCCTGGCTGGTGCGTGCTCACTGCGGCGATGACGTCGGCGCCGTTGTCGTCGCGCTGGGCGTAGACGTCGATCCAGTCGGCAAAAATGCTGCCCGTGCTGTAGTACTTGGTTCCGTTGACGACCCACTGATTGCCGTGGCGCGAGACACGCGTAATCACGTCGCCGATCTTGACCGCGCCGACTTCGGTCCACGCATTGCCGACGATTTCCCCCGCCACGAAGCGTTGCAGCCATTTTTCCTGTGCAGCGCCGGGTGCTGCGTTGATTCTGTCTTCGACGAAGGCGAAGTGGCCACGCAACGCTTGCGGCAAACTCGAATCGGCCTCGGCCAGTTCGATCAGGAGTTGCACGAGTTGCGGAAGCGACGCGCCGGCGCCCCCGTATTCGCGCGGCACTCTGACGGCGCCGAACCCGGCTTCCTTCAACCAGACAATCTGCTCGTACGGCAGCGCGCGAGTGCGTTCGCGTTCGAGCGCACCTTCCGCGATCCGATTGAAGATCGGCCTGAACCTGGCAGCCAACTGTTCATAGTCTGTGCCGTACGAAAGCGGAAGTTTTTCACGCGGGTTTTGTGATGTCATGCGCCTGCTCTAAAGTCGATAGGTGGGGTAAGGCAGAGCGACTGAGCTCTTGACCATATGGACTACAAAGCACGAGCTATGCCATCGAGGCGAGCGTCCTGCCGCGCTGCTCTATGGGTAGGGTCGGGGTTTCAAACTGCTGGATTGAGAGCAGTATGCTGATGGACTGCTTGTCTGACAGCAGCTTCAGGTCGATGCGCCCGCTGAATCCAGCGGGCGCCGATCATGGCGGCCTGCTCTTACTGACGCAGTTCCGGCGAATCCTGCATAGCTGCCTGCAACTTCTGCACGGCGTCAATCGTCGCGCGCTGTGCGGCGAGACCGAAGTTGCGCTTGAATTCGCCAAACTCTGCGTGGCCGTTGCCCGTCACTTCCTTTTTCGTCACGAGCTTGCCGGTCGGATCTGTCACGGTACACACGAGCGTCACCGAAAAGTCGGTCGGCGGCCAGGTCAGGAGGCTCGGCGACGAAGATGTCGTCGAGATGGTCGGCGTGACGACATAGCTCAGGCTTTTTGATTGGAGGGTTGCCTCATCAGGCGCGGCATTCAGCTTCACAACATTGCTGAACACCTGGCTGAGTTCGACGTAGATCGGGAGTTCCAGATCACGATATGGTTTGTAGGCCACCTTGTCGCCACCACCGCCTGGCGAGACGACTTCCTTTGCGCGCAGTTCGTCGGTAATGACGAGCCCAACCGTCTTGTTGATCGGCTGCGTTTGAGCCGTCGACGTTGCTGCGGTAGTAGACGCTGTGAGCGCTGCCGGGTCGCCGGAGATGGTGATGTCGTGTGCGCAACCTGCGAGCGACGCAATGGCGCCGGTGACCGCGATACTGCGAATAAAGTGCATCAGCTTCATGATGATTTCTGCTCGTTGAGAAAAGAGGGATTAATGGATGGCTTGCATGAACGCGGGATCCGCATAGAGCGACGCGAGCAGTTTCTGGACGATGAGCGGATACTCCTGGGTCGCCCGCGGAATCGCGATCGCGGCTGCGAACGACGAATCCCATTGCGTCGTCGCGGTTTTCACGCTGTCGTATCGCACCTCGGCGCCACGCTTGACGATGAAGCGCGCGGAGATCGTGCCCGTGGCTGTTCCGATGTTGGCATCGACGTTATTCTTCAGCAGCACGCCGCTCAGTTCGACCTTGGCGTCGGGTGAAAGCGCACGGCCGATCGTCAGTTCCTGCTGTAGAGCACTCGAAAGGTATTGGGCAAACGAATCGCCAACGGGCGAGCGCATGCTATTCGCACGCAGTTGTACCGATGAGTGATTGCCATCGGTTGGGTCGTTAGTGAAAGCGCCGAGACGCGTTGCCACGGGAGATGCGTTCTTCAGCGTCTGGATATTGTCGACGGAAGCCGAATAGGGCGGCGCGACAACCGAGCAAGCGGCGAGCGCGGCAATGGGGACTAAAAGGAGAATCCTTCGCAGAGCAAACATGGGCTTCTAATGCCTCTTTGGTTATGGTCAAAATGAGGTGGCCGACCGCCTCGACGCTTACGTAAAGGCAGTTCACCTGTTATCGGCAAGTCCGGAGAAAAATTGACAGAAGAGTTATTCTCTTTTTGTAATTGAAAGCCGTCCGTAATACTATTATGCGAGATGTATAGGCGGAGTAATTCAGCATTAACCGGTCCATGCCAAGAAATTGGACTACTGCCAATAGCACTGACTCATCTCCGCTAGCGCGCGCTCATGATTCGACACCGAGGTCCACATGGAACCCACATGGCAATTCCAGCTAAGAATCACCGTCTCACCTGAACTTGCAAACGATCTGCGCACTGACCCGGCAGGTGCTTCGCATGCTGCGCTTCGCAATGTGCTGCGCCAGCACAACGCGACCTTGAAATGTCAGTTCGACGCTTTCGCTGACTACGTGAGTGAAGCGGAAAAGCAGGGCTTGGAAAACTATCCGCTTTATCAATGGACCCGGCAGACAATCGAGAACC
This sequence comes from Paraburkholderia sp. GAS32, assembly GCF_050434225.1. Lineage (NCBI taxonomy): Bacteria > Pseudomonadati > Pseudomonadota > Betaproteobacteria > Burkholderiales > Burkholderiaceae > Paraburkholderia > Paraburkholderia sp. GAS32. Next base: position 35,004 of record NZ_JBNPVS010000053.1, read on the forward strand.
CGGAGAAGAAAGCGAAGTACTTGCAATCGTTCACTGTCTACGTGAATGGCGACGAGATATACGGCAAGGAAATCGCCGACGTGATCGAAGCTGAATTGACGGCACTCCTCAGTGACGATGGCATTAAAAGCATCACCCGGTTCGATACTAATCCCGCGAATAACCCGCAGCCGCCCAAGCGCTAGCAATTACACGTAGTCCATCTGCTTTCCAGCACGACACTCGCATGTAATAAATCGAAACTATTGTCTCGGCACCGCTTGCGCCAGAGCGCGGCGGTTGCTGACGCGCGATCGCGTCCGTCGTTCATTTCCACGGAGACTTCCATGCCGACGTCGGCATTCCGGCTTTTTGCGCTCGTCTGTTCTATTGCTGCGGCAGCGCTGCTCAGCGCATGCGGCGACGGCGTATCGTCCACGCCGGTCAAGGCAGCATGCGGCAACGCCACCGTCGCGAATGCGCGCATGAGTTGCCCGCCGGGCTTCGTCCCGCCCGCCTCCTGAGTCCAGAATTCAAATTAGGTCCATCGCATGGTCACCAAAACTCGTCGAGATTTTCTGAAACTGTCCGCCGGACTGGCTGGCGCGACAGCCGCCACCACCCTGTTTCCCGAATCGATTCGCAAGGCGTTGGCAATCGAACCGAGTTCGGTCACGGGCACGATCCAGGACGTGCAGCACATTGTCGTGTTCATGCAGGAGAACCGCTCGTTCGATCACTATCTCGGTCACCTGAGCGGTGTGCGCGGTTATAACGACCGTTTCCCTGTGACGCTGCCGAATGGCCAGCCGGTGTGGTTCCAGCCGCGTCAGGAGGATCAGACGAAGGTGATCGCGCCGTTCCGCTACGACACGACCAATCCGAACGTCAACGCGCAGTGCATCGGCGGCTTGCCGCATACGTGGGCCACCACGCACGGCGCGATCGACAGCGGCCGTGCCGACAAGTGGGCCGTGCAGAAGACCAACATGACGATGGGCTATCACGTGCGCGAGGACATTCCGTTCCACTACGCGCTCGCCGACGCCTTCACTGTGTGCGACAACTACTTCTGTTCAATTCCGGGTAACACGCACCCGAACCGCATGTATCTAATGACGGGGATGGTCGACCCACTCGCCACGGGTGGCGGGCCGCTACTCGACAACACCGACTACATCGACAACCAGTTCGATACTATCAAGCTGCAGCCCTTCAACTGGACGACGTATCCCGAGCGGCTGGAAACGGCCGGCATCTCCTGGCAGATTTATCAGCAAGGCACCGGCTTCGACAATTTCAGCGGCAACTACGGCACGAACATGCTGGCCTCGTTCCAGAATTTCGTGAACGCGCCGGCGGGTTCGTCGCTGCAGAACCGTGGGATGAGCACACGCACGCTCACACAGTTGAAGGCCGACGTGCAGGCCGGCGCACTGCCGCAAGTGTCCTGGCTGTTGCCGCCCGCCGCGTATTCGGAGCATCCGAAATTCACGCCGCTCTATGGCGCCAATTACATTTCGACGATCCTCGACGCGCTGACGTCGAATCCCGACGTGTGGAGCAAGACCGTCCTGTTCATCATGTACGACGAGAACGACGGTTTCTTCGATCACGTGGTGCCGCCGCAGGCGCCTACGGTGCCCGGCTCCGGCATGAGCACCGTGGACATCTCGCTCGAACGGCACAACGTCGTGAGCGCGACGCAGACTGGCACGTATACCGCCGACAATCTGCCGTACGGCCTTGGCCCGCGCGTACCGATGACGGTCGTGTCGCCGTGGTCGAAGGGTGGTTTCGTTTGCTCGCAGGTGTTCGATCACACGTCGGTGCTGCAATTCATCGAAAAGCGTTTCGGCGTAGTCGAGACCAATATCTCGCCGTGGCGCCGTGCCGTTTGCGGCGACCTGACCACGGCGCTCGACTTTTCGAAATCGGATTCGACCGTGCCGTCGCTGCCGAGCACGCAAACCTACGTCGCGCAGGCCGATCTGCAATGCGCGCGTTCCACGGCGCAGGCTGCGCCGGCCAGCACTGCTCAGCAGCTGGTGACGGCGCAGGAGGCGGGCACGCGGCCCGCGCGGGCGCTGCCGTATGAGTTGCATGTGAACGGGCAGTTGCAGTCGCAAGGGTATGCGCTGACGTTTGCGAACACCGGCACGCAGGGCGCGCATTTCTGGGTGTACACGGGCGACCCGACTGCAATGCCGCGTCGCTACACCGTCGAAGCCGGCAAGCAGTTGACCGATACGTGGGCATTCGACGTGAACGGTAACTATATGGTGAACGTCTATGGCCCGAACGGCTACTTCCGGCGCTTCGCGGGTTCGTCCACGGCGGATGCCGCGGCAAAGCCGGATGTCGTGACCTGTTACGACGTGGCCAACGGCAATGTCTACGTGACGCTGTCAAACGCAGGGAGCGCGCCGCTCACGGTCACCGCGGCCGACGTCGCCTATGGACAGGCGCCGCGCACGCTGACCGTGCCCGCGGGGAGCAGTGTGGAGGCGCATTGGGACCTGTCATGCAGCAGCCAGTGGTATGACTTTCAATTGACGGTTGCAGGCAATGCGGGCTGGTTGCGGCGCATTGCAGGTCATGTGGAAACAGCCCACACCAGCATCACCGATCCGGCGGCCACCGCGCCGGTGACGAAGGCGATTTAGGCGTACGGAGTGGACATTTCTTTCAATGTCATTTCGGGGCGGCCGCAAACTGGTAAGTCAATTTTACATTTGGCGACAAGCCGCGGAGTTCGTGAGAGGATGGCACTTCACTTTTTCTCGCGGAGGGCGAAATGGGACTCTTGGACGAAGTAGGCAAGATCGCTGGAGCAGTAGCGGCCGTTGAAGCAGCAGAAAAAGTCGATCCGGAAGCAGGTTTGCTAACGAAAGGCATTGCAGCGATTGCCGGCTTTGAAGGCGCCGGTGCATTGGAGTCGCTGGTCGAGAAGAAAGACGGCGAGAAGCAGGACGACGCCGACAACGCCCAGGCTGCAGACGGTACGAATCCTCAGACGTGATTTTTGCGCTGTGAGCGGGCCAGTTCTACATAGGACTGGCCCGTTTTTTATGGTGAGCTGGAATCGAGGCCCGCGTGCAGCACACCGCTTTTGATCGCAGCCTGCTACGATGCGCCCGCGCTTGACATGCCCGGTCGGGAGGCTGTCTTGCGGGAGGTCGGTGCGGTATTCGTGAAGTGGACTTCGGCTCGAACATGACGAGCGTTGGCCAGCGCAACCTGCGGATAGATGTGATCCGCGGCGTTTCGATTCTTCTTGTCCTGTTTCACGACTTCAACATTGCGTACAGTCTGAACGCCCCAACTGCTCGGTCATGCCAAGTTCGGCGAAAACCTTCGACATCATGCCGGCGCGTCGCCACTCCAGCCATTTGATGTAGCAGGTTTGCGATGGCGGAAAGCTTGCGGGGAGACGCTGCCACTTTTCGTCATTGCGAACGATCCACAGTATGGCGTTCACGATCTCGCGCGGATCTCGCCGTGGCCGGCCGACTCTCGGTGTGGTGTCGTGGTGGAACAGGTGGGCAATGCGTTGCCAATCTTCATCAGACAGCGGGGATTCGGGCATTTTCAGATTTTAACTAGCCAGTACAATCTGATTATCCCAAGTAGAGTCTTTCTGCTAAATCGCGATTTCGGACGTTAAAGCGGCGCAAACCGGGGGATTGCTTTTGGCCGGATTGTGGTGGCCCAGGGGCTCGACAGATCTGCCCTCGCGCTAACGCGATTTGCCCTTGGTATTCTTTTTGGAGCTTGTGGCGCGAGGCGCATCTTTAGCCGGCAAGGCACCGCCGCCGTTCATCTGCTCCATCCACGACAAGGCGTCGACGTACGACAGGAACTGCTGGAGATACCCCGGCGACAACTCGCTCATCAACGAGAGCGATCGATGTACGAGACTGCTTGAGTTGAGCGGACCGGCATTGCCCGGCGCTTTCTTCAGCGACTGCCGCAACTGTTTCTCGGACCGGACCTTGGACCAGGTCTCCCTGAAGTAGTCGAGCGCCTCCAGTTCCGGATAGGACGATGGCCGGGGCGTGACGCTACCCGCTGTGAGGCCGTCACCGCCTGCAGGCGCATGACTGGCGATGTAGTCGATCAGTCCGGCAAGCGTTCCGCGAGCGGGTTCATCGGATGATGCCTTGGTGCCGATGTCGGCGTCGGCATCAGCATCGACCGCCCTGGGCTCAGCGCGTTCAAGATCGAAGGCATACGCCTCGATCAGTTTGTCGAGCCTCTCATCCAGGAGACGCCGCGCCTCGCCGCTATAACCGGCTGCCCGCCTATCCAGCGCCTCGATGAAATGAAAGCGGATGGGATCCAGCCGATCGGCGCCGCGCTCGCGCCATGCGTCGAGCGTTGCCCGGGCGCCGCCTGTCACCTCGCCGGCGCCACGACTCGTATGACTCACACTACTCACGAGGCTTCACCGTTGCGCTCGAAGGCCTCGGGACCGGCGCTATTTCCACGCGCCGGTTTTTCGCCCGGCCCTGGTCGTCGGCATTCGAGCTGACGGGCTGCTGCGAGCCGAACGCGGCCGCAAATACGGACGAGGCGGGAACGCCTGCATCGATCAACGAACGAGTCACCGTCAGCGCGCGCTGGGCCGAGAGCTCCCAGTTGTCGGCAAAGCGACGGTTAGCCTCCCGCACCTGCCGGTCATCGGTAAAGCCGCTCACCATCAGGATCTGGTCATTGGCCCGGAGGTAGGCGGAGAGCGGCCCCGCCAGGCTCTTCAGGACGTCCCGGCCTTCGGGCTGCAATTGGTCGGAGTTCAGTGCGAACAGCACGCTGCCGTTGATGCCGATGCGTCCGTTGACCAGCGTGACCCGGCCCGCTGCCAGCGGTCCTGCCAGCGCCTGCTCCAGGGTCTTGCGGCGCTGCGTTTCCATCTGACGCTGCTTGACCTCTTGCGCAAGCCGGGTCGAGAGTTCCAGTTGCACGCCGATGACGCCCACCAGGATCAGCACGAACGCGCCCAGCAGCACCGACATCAGGTCGCCGAAGACGGGCCAGATGGGCGCCGTGGTCTCCACGCCGCCGTCGATTTCCTCGCTCATGCCGCTTCAGCTCCGACGGACGCCCGCTTGCCCGCGAGGTGCTGCAGGTCTTCGACGATCTGCTTCTGCGACATGATGCTCAGGTCGATGACTTCTCGTGCCTGGGCAACGTAATAGGCCAACTGTTCGTCGCTGCGCGCGAGGGACTTGTCCAACGCGGCTTCGATACGCTGCAGATGCGCGACCAGCGTGGTGTTCGACTCGCCGAACACCTGGACGGCCGCGCCGAATGCTTCACCGAGGCTCGCCACTTCGACGGCGCTGCCGGTGACCTGCGCGGCCACTGCGCCCAGCTTCCCGGTTTCGAGTTCGACCTTGTCGGTGAAACGGGCGCCGACACGATCCAGCAGATCCGCCGATGTGGCGACGAGCGCGTCGACGGCCGTGCGCTGTTCGGTGGACGCATGGTTGACGGCATCGAGCAGGGTTTCCAGCGTTGCCAGCAGGCGGCTACGCTCGTCCAGCATCGCGGTGTCGCGGACCATGCTGTCTGAGAGCTTCTGACGCAATTCGGCGACGACTTCGGCTGCAGCCTTCGGAGCTTCCGACGCGGCTTGCACAAGCTGGCCGATCTCGGCGATCGTGCTGCTCGCGTGCGCCTGTGTTTGGGCCGAGATGTCGCGTGCGGTTTGTGCGAGCGTGTCGCAGATCTCCTGCTGCCGGCTGGCGCTGTGCGTGCCAACCTGCTCCCATTCCTTGCTCAGCGTGGTGGCCATGGAGCCGAGCGTCTCGGTCCAGGCGGCCAGCCGCTGCTGGTCCCGTGCGGCGAGTTCTGCCTGCAGGTTTGCTGCGGCCTTGGGGGCGTCCGCAGCCACTTGCACGAGCCGGTCGATCTCAGCGATCGTGCTGCTCGCGTGTGCTTGTGTTTGGGCCGAGATGTCGCGTGCGGTTTGCGCCAGCGTCTCGCAGATCTCCTGCTGGCGGCTTGCGCTAAGCGTGCCCGCCTGCTCCCATTCCTTGTTCAACGTAGCGGCCATCGAACCAAGTGCCGCGGTCCAGGCCTCCAACCGCTGCTGATCTCGCGCGGCCAGTTCCACCTGCAAGTCCGCCGCGGCCTTAGGTGCTTCCGCGGCCGCTTGCACGAGCCGGTCAATCTCTGCGATCGTGCTGCTCGCGTGTGCCTGGGTTTGAGCGGAGATGTCGCGCGCGGTCTGTGCGAGTACATCGCAGATTTCCTGCTGGCGGCTCGCGCTAAGCGTGCCCGCCTGCTCCCATTCCTTGTTCAGCGTAGCGGCCATCGAACCGAGTGTCTCGGTCCAGATCGCCAATCGTTGCTGATCTCGCGCGGCCAATTCCGTCTGCAAGTCCGTATGCGATTGGCCCACTGCGGCGAACAGTGACGCCGAGTGCTGCTCGAAGGTTGCAGCGGCCGCCGCCAAAGCTTGCTGATTGTGTCCCGCCAGTTTCTCGCCGACCTGTTCTTGCCGTGCCAGCGCCTCGTTCCACGCTGCCGACACGTTGCCCGCAGTTGCGTCGAGGCGCGCGGAGACGCCTTCCAGCAGGCCAGCCGAGCGTTGCTCGAAAGTCTCGGTGAATCGATCCAGCGACGTGCCCAGACGCTGGGTGAGCGCCTCGTTCGATCGCTGCTGCCCCTCCAGTGCCTTGTTCCAGATGCCCGCGACGGTGGTGGTGGTTGCCTCGAAGCCAGTCGAGAGTCCATCCAACTGCCGCTGGACGGCATGCGTGACGGTGTCGTGCATCGCGGCCGTCTCGCGCGCGAGACCTGCCAGCGTGGCCGCCATGACCGGCTGCAGCGCCGCGCTGGCGGCGCGGGTGCTTTCGGCGACGCTCTCCTTCAACGACTGCTCCACGGACGCAGCAAGGCGCGTATAGGTGACCTCGGCCCTGCTGTGGAAAGCGTCCTGGCTGGCGAGCTGCCGCTCGTTCAAGGCGAGGCTCTGTTGCTCGATGGCCGTCATCATCGCCTGCAGACGATCGACCAGCGTGGGCATCACCTCGGCCTGCCGCTGCAGGAGCTTGAAGCTTTCCTCGCGCTGATGGGTCTGCGAGTAGATGCGCAAGGTCGTCGCGATCTTCACGTCGAGCAACTGCGCGGCATCGATCCGTTCGCGCCGGCACAACGCCGAAAGCAGTCCCAGCATCGCGGACGTGGCCACACCCGCAATCGACGTGCCGAACGCGAAGCCCAGTCCCTTGACCGGCGCGCCGAGCGAATCGCGGATAGCTTGCAGGTCCGTCGCGCTTTCCAGCGCCAGGCCGGTGCCCCGCAAGGTCGCCACCATGCCGAGGAGCGTGCCGAGCATGCCCAGCAAGACGAGCAAGCCGACCAGATACGGCGTCAGCGCCGGGCCCGGCAAGGCCACACGCTCGCCCTCGACGCGCAGGCGCACCGCGTTGCGCAGGCTGGGATGCAGGGGCTCAAGCCAGACGCCCAGGCTGGGCGGCGGCCCAGACAGGCCCGCAACCCCACGCGCCAGCGTGGACGTGGCCTGGCTGTAGCGCCGCAGCTCGAGCGCGCCTGCCAGGTAGCAGGCGCCAATCAACAGCGTGACCGCCAACGCCAGCACATTCGAGCCGACGTAGCCGCCACCGATCCAGCACACCGCGGCCAGACCTACCAGAAAAACAACGAGATTGAGATATCTGGACATAGTGTCCCAGTTAGCAGGTGCGAAGGGCGGCGAGCAGCCCCTCGACCGGTTGTAAACGAACATCCAGTTCGGCCAGCAACACGCTCTGCATATCTTTGCGGAACGTGTTCAGCCACGTGCCGGGTGTGGCGGGTGTGGCGGGCGGGACGGTTGCGGCGTCCCCCGAGGCTTCGGCGTCGGCCAGCGTCTGTTGCTCCGCCTCACGCAAACGCTCGAAGTGCCCCTTGAGCAAGCCGGGCACGGCGGCCAGCAGACTCCGCTCACGCTCGCTGAGCGCTCGCTCCATCACGGCGTCCACCACCGCGAGCCGGGCCATGGCGGGCGTTCTGGCGGCCAGCATGGCCCGCAGTCGGGCGCGCAGGGTGCCGATGCCCGTCTCCATCGACTGCTGCATGGAGAGGTAGCGCTGACGAAAAACCGCGTAATCGACTGGCGCATCCGCCGGGGCGCCTTGCGGGAGCGCCTGCGCCGCCGACCCGCGACGCCTCGCGACGGCAAACACGCTATCGCCGACGATGGCATCCGCCAACGACACGCGCACGCGGGCGCACTCGCTCTCTTCAGCGTCGCTGAAGGCGCGTGCGCCGACGGCGACGGCGGGCGGAGCGTTGCTCAGCGCCGAGGACAACGCGATCGCGTCGGTCCAGCCGAGCCATTGGCTTAGCTGGTCCGAAAGCGACTGGCTGGATTCGGGAACGTCGACGTCCGTCAGGCGAGCAAGTAAACGAATGAGCGCCGGGCCACTGAAAGCTGTGCGCTGTGGGGCTTGCACCATACCACCAGAGTCAAAAAAGTCAGCAGTTTACACGGCGGCAGGGTGAGGGATGCAGCCCCTTAATGAGTGGGCGGGGTAAGCGAGGGGTTTCAGCGCGGCCAACGGGCCGATTGTGATGCAGTAATTTGGGCCGCCATGAGGGTTTTTACGAGGTTAATTGGGCGGCTTCTACACCGTCTATCGACTGAATGATCACGGCGGTCGGGCGGCGTGATGCACCGCGCCGACGCGGTGTAGTCTCTCCCGAAAGAGGCGGCACGGCACCGCCCACGTCCAGCCGTTTCATCTGCATGTCATAGCTTCGCGACTAGGATGCCCTGTCACTTCTGTCGCACCTTGGTCCGACACGGCACGCGCGGCTCACATAACACCGTGCGTTCGCCGTCCGCGTTGCCGACCTTCCACCCCCCTACAAAAACACCCGACATGACAAACAAGAAAATCGACAAGGATTTGCCGACCGATCAGGGCGCTACCATCGTCTCGCGCCGTGGCTTTCTGAAGTTTGCGGGCGCATCGAGCCTCGCGACGGCCGCGGGCGCGCTCGCGTCGGCGGCGCGGGCCGCGAACGGCACGCCCGACGGTACGCCGGAGCAGATCCACCTGACATGGGGCAACGATCCGACGAGCGAAGTGACCGTGTCGTGGGCATCGCCGGCACCGGCGGTCAATCCGCAAGTGCGGTTAAGCGGCGGGGGCGGGGCGAGAGTAACGGTGCACGGCGTGCAAAGCACCTATACCGATGGCCTCAACGGCGAAGTCGTGTTCACCTATCACGCGCGTCTGCGTGGCCTGAAGGCCGACACGAGCTACGAGTACGAGGTGAGCGCCGACAACGACAGCAACGCGGCCCAGCCCTTCACCGCGAGCTTCCGCACTGCGCCCCGCGGCCGCGCGTCGTTTCGCTGGACGAGCTACGGCGATCTCGCCACGCCCAACACCGGCTGGGTCCTGTCGTCGCCGCAAAGCCGTTTCGCGGTTCAGGCCGTCGAGCGATTTCAGCCGCTGTTCCACCTGCTCAACGGCGATCTCTGCTACGCCAACCTGAACCCGATGCACCAGCCCGACGTGTGGCGCGATTTCGGCAACAACTGCCAGACCTCGGCGTCGAACCGGCCGTGGATGCCCTGTCCGGGCAATCACGAGCTCGAATTCCACAACGGCGAACAGGGCCTCGCCTCGTATCTCTCGCGCTACACGCTGCCGGAGAATCACACGCGCTTCCAGGGACGCTGGTACAGCTTCCGCGTGAGTTCGGTGCTCTTCATCTCGCTCGATGCTGATGACGTGGTCTATCAGGATGCGGCTGCGTTCGTGGCCGGCCCGAATCCTCTCGTGCCGGTGGCGAGTACCGGCAATCCGCCGATTCAACCAGGCACGTCGCTCTATGTGCGTGGCTATAGCGAGGGCGAGCAGACCCGCTGGCTCGAGAAGACATTGCACCGGGCGGCGGAAGACGACGAAGTCGACTGGATCGTCGTGCAGATGCATCAGGACGCGCTGAGTTCATCGAAGACCGGCAACGGTTCCGACAAGGGCATCCGCGAAGCCTGGCTGCCGCTGTTCGACCGCTACGGCGTCGATCTGGTGCTGTGCGGGCATGACCATGATTACGAGCGCAGCTATCCCGTGCGCGGCTGCAATCACAACAAGGGCACCGATATCGCCACAGGACGCGTGGTCGATACATTGCAGCCGCGGCCGGTGATGTCGGCCGTGTCGTCGGGGGCATCGACGTTCGATACGAGTCACGGCACGATTCACCTGATTCTCGGCGGTGGCGGGACGAGTGCGCCGCTCGATGTGTACGGGGTGGATATCGGCACCGGCTTGCCGCAGGCGCGTATTTTTACGCGGCCGAATCGTCCGGTTGCCGGGACGACCGCGAGTACGTTTGTGCGTGCCAGCGCGGATGCCGTTGAAGATGCAGTGTGGTCGGCGCAACGGGATACGGGCACGGGCTACGGTATCGCGGTGTTCGATCATGATCCGGGCCATCCGGGTGGCGAGACCACGATCACGATGAACTACTACCACGCGCCGGGTGCGGATCAAACACCGACGCAGAACTATGAGTTATTCGAAACGATCGAGTTGAAGAAGAAGCGACACGGATAAGTTGCTCTTCGCTGCGGTTCGACGCTCCAGCGACTTACTTTTCGGGGCGTCGAACGGTTTCTTTGCCGGCGACTATCTCGACGCTATTTCGCGCGGCGGGACTTGAAACCCGGCAGTGTCCGGGCGTCGGGGCTCCACGCAAGGTGGACTGCCTGCTCCACTGCTGCCTTGAACTGCGACTCGCTCGTCCAGACCGGCATACGTGTGCGATAAAAGTCCGCCCACTGAAATTCGGCGAAGGGTTCCGGTGTCTTCAGATAGCCGCCCGCGTCGCGCACGAATGCGGCGAGGCTGCGGTACGGATCGTCCGTGAGGGCGGAAACCTCATCGGGGATCGAGGAAATGGCTCGCAGGATGCCGCGTTCATCGTAGGGATGCACCCAGCGCCTTTCAATCACGGTGTCCCAGAACTTCGCGTCCGGCAGCCGCGACAGGTCCGCTACGACCTCGGCGAACGCTTTCGCGATACCGCCATCCCACAGCGCACGCGCGAGATGGTGGTGGTCGATGACATAGTGCCTGTCATGCTTGCCGATGACGGTGGGAATCGGTGCGCTTTTCAGAAAGTCTTTCAAAGACTTTGCATCCATGGCCAGCAGGCGCTTTCGTTTTGCATCGACTTCCAGCATGCCGACCGTTGCCTGCAGCGGCCGCAGTTGTTCAATGCCGACACTCGTTATTCTTGCCATGGCGTGCCCCTCCGTATCCGGAGCATTCTACTGCTCTGCTCAAGCTGGACTCCCTTAAATAGAAACGGTAGGCTGTCAGTGCTGGTGACTCTGTTTGGCTATGCTGGTCTTGAACGACAACGTGGAGCCTGCACATGGACGTGAGCACTGAAACGCTGGTGGAACTGCTGCGGGAAGTAGAAGCCGACGACCCGATCGACTACGCGGACCTTCCATTTGGAGAACAGGAACTCAGGCGGCTCGTCATGAGTTCACTTGTCGAGCGTCACCACCAGGTCGAAGCAGGCAACATGTCGATCTCCGATATCCACGCGCTGTATCTGCTGAGCACCGCTAAGCTCGTTCTTGAGAACACGGTGCTTCACGCGAGGCTGCTTCTGCTTCAGGGGCAGCAGGTCGACGTGCGGTCACTGCTTGCGCCGTTCACCCTCAAAGGCAAACCTTAAAGGCCGGTAGTCGGCACTGTCACCGGCAGCGCATTGCGCATCACCGGATCAGTGCCGCACGCGCATCACTTCTCAAGTTCCGCAAACAGCCAATCCTGGAAGCTATGCAGCTTCGGCAATTCGGCGCGAGACTTCAGCAGGTTCAGCGTATAGCCATGTACTGGAAGTCCTTCCAGGCCGAACGGCGCCACCAGTCGCCCCGTTTCCAGTTCACGCTGCGCCAGAAGCAGGCTTTCGAGGCAGACGCCCAAGCCGTCCACTGCCGCGCTGATCGCCATGAACGATCGATCGAAACGCGGACCGCGTCCAATATCGAGCCGCGTCTTGCGATAAAGACGCATCCAGTCTCGCCATCCGACCAGACACCCCTCGCTATGAATCAGCGCATGGTGCGGTAAATCCGCGACGCTGCGCAGCGGATGCTCTCCAGCCATCAGCGCGGGCGAGCACAACGGCACGATCGTCTCGGGTGGCAATTCGAGCACCATTGTGCCGGCCGGCTGCAACTTTCTCGGACCGTAGCGGATGTCGATATCCACCGCTTCCGAGATCAGATCCACCGCCTCTGACGAGGCATTCAACCGTACGTCGATATCCGGATGCGCCGCACTGAAACGCGCGATGCGCGGCATCAGCCATTGAGTCGCAAAACTGGGCGTGCAATGGATCGTGAGGATGTCGCTCTTGGCGGCGCGCCCGATCTCGCGGGTGGCTGAGTCGATCCGCGCGAACGCCGCGGTGATTTCCTCAGCGTATTGCCGCCCATAGTCCGTCAGGATCACCGTACGGTGCAGCCGATGGAACAGACGAATGCTCAATTGCTCTTCCAGCAGCTTGATCTGATGGCTGACGGCTGAGGGCGTGACAAACAGTTCGTCTGCTGCGAGCGCAAACGACGAGAGCCGCGCGGCGGCCTCGAATGCCTGTATCGACTTGAAGGTGACGCGATTGTGCATGGCAGCATCAAGGTGAATTGAATTCATCCATTGGCCCATCTTAATTCGTTTGAGCGCGTGTGAGCGCGAGATTACGCTTGAGTCACTGGGGTCGGCATCACAGCGGCCCCTGCAAAGCGATCCATAAGGAGACAAACAGTGACCACTAGCGAAACCGCGCCGTACGCCCAACTCGCGGAGCACGCCTATCAGATTCGCCGCAACGCGCTGCGCATGGGCGAAGTGCAGGGGCAGGGTTATATCGGCCAGGCGCTCGATATCGCCGATGTCCTCGCCGTCGCCTATTTCCGCGCCATGCGCTATCGCGCCGACGACCCCGAATGGGAAGGCCGCGACCGCTTTTTGCTATCGAACGGTCACTACGCCATCGCGCTGTACGCCGCGCTGATCGAGGCCCGCATCATCGCCGACGAAGAACTGGAAACCTACGGCAGCGACGACAGCCGTCTGCCGATGTCCGGCATGGCGAGCTATACGCCCGGCATGGAGATGTCCGGCGGCTCGCTCGGACAGGGGCTGACGATCGCGGTGGGCCGCTGCCTGGGTCTGAAGCGCAAAGGCTCGAATGCCCGCGTCTACACGCTGTTCTCCGACGGCGAACTCGATGAAGGCGCGATCTGGGAAGGCCTGATGTCGGCCGCTCACTGGAAGCTCGACAACCTGATCGCGATGGTCGACGTCAACAACCAGCAGGCCGACGGCCCGTCGTCGAGCGTCATGGCGTTCGAGCCGCTGGTCGACAAACTCCAGGCGTTCGGCTGGTTCGTGCAACGCGTGGATGGCAACGATCTCGCCGCCGTCGTCGCCGCGTTCGATGCGGCACACGCGCATCCGGAAGCGCAACCGCGAATCATCGTCTGCGATACGCGGATGGGGTGTGGCGTGCCGTTCCTCGAAGCGCGCGAGAAAAATCACTTTATCCGCGTCGATGCGCACGAGTGGCAACTCGCGCTGCAGGCGCTGGAAGCCGGGAGAACCGTATGAGCGCCGCCGTACCGAAACCGCGTCTGAAAACATCGGCGATGATCGCCTCGATTGCAGGTGAAGGGCAGATCACCCGCTCGGCCCCGTTTGGCCACGCACTGGTCGAACTGGCGCGTAACCGCCCCGAAGTGGTCGGCATGACGGCCGATCTCGGCAAGTACACCGACCTGCATCTGTTCGCGAAGGAATACCCGGAGCGCTATTACCAGATGGGCATGGCCGAGCAACTGCTGATGGGCGCCGCGGCCGGCATGGCGCACGAAGGCGCGCAGCCGTTCGTCACCACCTACGCCGTGTTCGCCGCACGCCGTGCTTATGACTTCATCCATCAGGCGATTGCCGAGGACAACCTCGACGTCAAGATCGTCTGCGCGTTGCCCGGCCTCACGACTGGCTACGGCCCGAGCCACCAGGCGGCAGAAGATCTCGCCCTGTTCCGTGCGATGCCGAACCTCACGGTGATCGACCCGTGCGATGCCATCGAAATCGAGCAGATGGTGCCGGCCATCGCCGACCATCGCGGGCCGGTGTATGCGCGACTGTTGCGCGGCAACGTGCCAGTCGTGCTCGACGAATACGACTACCAGTTCGAACTTGGCAAAGCGAAGCTGCTGCGCGACGGCGCCGAGGTGCTGATCATCTCGTCCGGGATCATGACGATGCGCGCGCTGGAAACGGCGAAGGCGCTGGCCGCCGATCGCGTCGACGTAGGTGTGCTGCACGTGCCGACCATCAAGCCGCTCGACACCGCCACGCTGCTGCGCGAAGCGCGCCGTTCCGGCCGCCTTGTCGTGGTGGCGGAGAACCATACGGTGATCGGTGGCCTGGGCGAAGCGGTGGCGGCAGTGCTGCTGACCAATGGCGTCACGCCGCCGTTCCGTCATATCGGCTTGCCCGACGCGTTTCTTGACGCAGGTGCGCTACCGACCTTGCACGACCGCTACGGCATTTCCACCGAGGCGATGTGCGACACGATTAAAGGGTGGTTGCGGTAAAGGTTCATCAAGGCGGGTAGGCGCCGCACATACGCGCACTTACCGATAGCAAACAATTTAGCAAACCATAAGCTTCATATTCAGGAGATCCGCATCATGTCAGAGTCACGTCTACTCGACGGCAAGGTCGCCGTCATTTCCGGCGGCGCGTCGCCGCGCGGCATCGGTATGGCGACCGCCCGCATGTTCGCGGCGCATGGCGCACGCATCGCCATTTTCGACCTCGACGAAAATGCCGCGGTCGAAGCCGCAGCGTCGATCGGACCCGAACATCGTGGCTACGTGTGCAATGTGACTGACCGTGGCGCCTGCCAGGCTGCTGTCGAACGCACCGTCGCCGATTTTGGATCGATCGATATCCTGATCAACAACGCCGGCATTACCCAGGCTGCCAAGCTGCTCGAGATCGACCCGGAAAGTTGGGACCGCATTCTCGACGTCAATCTGCGCGGCGTGTTGTATCTGTCGCAAGCGGTCGTCCCGCAGATGAAGAAGCAGAAGAGCGGTTCGATCGGCTGCATGTCGTCGGTCTCGGCGCAGCGCGGCGGCGGCATTCTCGGCGGCCCGCATTACTCCGCGGCGAAGGCCGGCGTGCTGGGCCTCGCCAAAGCGATGGCGCGCGAACTCGGCAACGACGGCATTCGCGTGAACTGCGTGACGCCGGGTCTGATCCAGACCGACATCAACGCAGGCAAGATCAGCGACGACAAGCGCGGCGAAATTCTCGCGGGCATTCCGCTTAATCGTTTGGGCGTACCTGACGATGTGGCCGGCGCCTTCCTGTTCCTCGCGTCGAACCTGTCGTCGTATATCACCGGCGCGGTGATCGATGTGAACGGTGGCATGCTGATTCACGGCTGACGCCCAACGGCAGGACGGGCCGTTGGGCGGGAGGCCGGCGGCGGCGATGGAGACCACGTAGTAGAGAACAGACGACCGCGGCGAGCAACACGTGCAGCCGCCGCGGTTCAGATTCCAAAACCATAACGACGCGCGATCCAGCATTGGAGGAAGACACCATGACAACCCGTTCGAACGCCCCGCAGGGCATCAGCCGCCGCACCTTTCTGAAGGCCGGTGCGACCTTATCCGCCGCCGCGCCGTTATGGAGCATCTCGCGAAGTGCGATGGCGGCCCCCGAGTTTTCGTACAAGCTCGCAACCGGCCAGGACCCGACACATCCGGTCAACATCCGCGCGCAGGAGGCGATCAATCGCATTCGCGAAGCGACCAAGGGCCGCCTCGATATCAAACTCTTTCCGCAGAATCAGCTCGGCTCCGACACCGATCTGCTCTCGCAGGTGCGCAATGGCGGCGTCGAGTTCTTCAACCAGGCGTCGTCGATTCTGGCCACGCTGACGCCCGCCGCAGGCATCGTCAACACCGGCTTCGCGTTCAAGGACTACGACGCGGTCTGGAAGGCCATGGACGGCGATCTCGGCAACTACATCCGCGCGCAGATCGGCAAGTCGGGCCTCGTGTCGGTGAGCAAGGTGTGGGACAACGGCTTCCGGCAGATTAGCTCGTCCACCAAGGCGTTGCGCGCGCCGGCTGATCTGAAGGGCTTCAAGATTCGCGTGCCGCAAGCGCCGATGCTGACCTCGCTGTTCAAGGCGCTCGACGCCGGCCCCGCGCCGATCAATTTCAACGAGCTGTATTCAGCGTTGCAAACCGGCGTGGTGGAAGGTCAGGAAAACCCGCTGCCGATCATCGCGACGGCCAAGCTCTATGAAGTGCAGAAGTACATCAGCCTCACGTCGCACGTGTGGGACGGTTACTGGATTCTCGGCAATCGCGCTGCTTGGGAGCGTCTGCCTGCGGACATCCGCGCGATCGTCACGCGTGAATTCGAAAGCGCCGCGATGCTGCAACGCGCGGATATCGCCAGGCTCAGCCTCTCGTTGCGCGACGACCTGAAAAAGAAGGGTATTACTTTTATCGATGTTGACCGGGACGCTTTCCGTGGCGCGCTGGCCAAGACGAGCTTCTATCACGACTGGAAAGGCAAGTACGGCGACGAGGCGTGGGGGCTGCTGGAGAAGTCCGTCGGAAAACTGGGGTAATGCGATGATCTCGATCTCCTATTCGCACGAGCGGCAGCATCGGTTCGCCTGTGCGCTCGACTCCGCTCTCGGCCATCTGGTGGAGATTCCCGCTGCGTTGCTGGTGCTTGCGGAAATCGTCGTGCTGCTGGCTGGTGTGACGAGCCGCTATCTGCTGCACGCGCCGCTCGTGTGGTCCGATGAACTCGCATCGATGCTGTTCCTGTGGCTCGCCATGCTTGGCGCCGTGATCGCGTTGCGGCGCGGCGAGCATATGCGGATGACGGCGCTGGTCGGCATGGCGCCGCCAGGTGTGCGCGCCTTTCTCGACGTGGTCGCGATCGCCGCGCCGATCGCGTTCCTCGCGATGGTGATCGGTCCGGCGATCAGCTTCGCGCAGGACGAATCGTTCATCACCACGCCGGCTCTCGAATTGTCGAACTCGTGGCGCGCGGCGGCATTGCCGGTCGGTTCGGCGCTGATGCTGCTGGTGGCAGTGGTACGGCTCGCCCGTATGGGCAACTGGCGCCTGACGCTCGCCGCGATTGCAACGGTCGGTGCGCTGGCGGGCATCTTCATTGCGCTTGGCCCGCTGCTTCACGATCTCGGCAATATCAACCTACTGATCTTCTTTGTCGGCCTGGTCGCGCTCGGTGTGCTAAGCGGCGTGCCGATTGCCTTCTCGTTTGGACTCGCGACCTTCGGCTACCTCGCGCTGACCACGAATACGCCGATGCCGGTGGTGGTCGGCCGGATGGATGAGGGCATGTCGCATCTGATCCTGCTTTCGGTGCCGCTCTTCGTGTTTCTCGGCCAGTTGATCGAGATGACCGGCATGGCCGCGGCGATGATCGCTTTTCTCGCGAGCTTGCTGGGTCACGTGCGCGGCGGGCTGTCGTACGTGCTGGTCGGCGCGATGTATCTGGTGTCGGGCATTTCGGGCTCGAAAGCCGCGGACATGGCGGCGGTTGCGCCCGTGCTGTTTCCCGAGATGAAAGCGCGCGGTGCGAAGCCGGGCGATCTGGTCGCGCTGCTGGCCGCGACGGGCGCGCAGACCGAGACGATTCCGCCGAGCCTCGTGCTGATTACGCTCGGTTCCGTGACTGGCGTGTCGATCTCGGCGCTCTTCACAGGCGGCATGCTGCCGGGCATCGTGTTGGCGATCACCTTGTGCATCGTGGTGCAGTGGCGTTATCGACGCGAAGACATGTCGGGCGTCAAGCGTGCGACGGGCGTGGAGATTCTGCGCAAGTTCGTCATCGCGTTTCCTGCAATCGCCTTGCCGTTCGTGATTCGCGCCGCGGTGGTCGAAGGTATTGCAACGGCGACCGAAGTCTCGACCATCGGCATTGCGTATGCAGTGCTGGCGGGCTTGCTGATCTATCGCCGTTTCGAGTGGGCGCGGCTCAAGCCGATGCTGATCGATACAGCAACGTTGTCGGGCGCGATTCTGCTGATCATCGGCGCGGCGACCAGCATGGCGTGGGCGTTGACGCAGTCGGGCTTCTCAGGGCAGCTCGCGCAGACGCTCGGTGCTCTGCCTGGCGGCGCGGCGATGTTCATGGCTGCATCCATCTGCGTATTCGTGATTCTCGGCAGCGTGCTCGAAGGCATTCCGGCGATCGTGCTGTTCGGCCCACTGATGTTCCCGATCGCGCGGGCGATGCACATCCATGACGTGCACTACGCAATGGTGGTGATCCTGTCGATGGGTGTGGGCCTGTTCGCACCGCCGTTCGGCGTGGGCTATTACTCGGCCTGCGCGGTGAGCCGCATTCATCCCGACGAAGGCATGAAGCCGATTCTTGGTTATATCGCTGCGTTGATGGTTGGGTTGATTATCGTTGCCGCGGTGCCGTGGATTTCGACAGGTTTCCTGCATTGATCCGCTGACGTATGAGGCTGCGCGGTGCCGTCTCAGACGAAGTTCTTCCGCCTGATCCAATCCGTTTTGATTGCCGCCGCCCTGCATGCCGGGGCGGCGTAGAGGAGCCTTTTGTCATGTCCACCACTGAAGCTCAGTCTGCTGCATCGATTGCTTCGCTTACGCCGTCGACTTCGCTGTTGGCCGCAGCGACGCAATCTCGTCAGCAAGCACCCCAGTTGCCGCTGGCCGACGCGATCCGCTTCCTCTCCATCGATTCAATTCTGTGCGCGGGTGAAGGCCATCAGGGCGTGCCGCTCGGCATGGCCGAAATCGCAACCGCGTTGTTCACCCGGCACCTGAAATTCAATCCCGCCGATCCAACCTGGCCCGACCGCGACCGCTTCGTGCTGTCCAACGGCCACGGTTCGCTGTTGCTGTATTCGCTGCTGTATCTGACTGGCTATGCGGCGATCGGGCTTGACCAGCTCAAGACTTTCCGCGAACTGGGTTCGCATTGCGCGGGACATCCCGAGTACGAGCCGGCGCATGGTATCGAGGCGACCACCGGTCCGCTGGGGCAAGGCATTGCCAACGCGTTCGGCATGGCCATCGCCGAAGCGTATCTCGCGGCGAATTTCGGCCGCGAGCTCGTCGATCACTACACGTATGCGTTCGTCGGCGACGGCTGTCTGCAGGAGGGCATCGGTCAGGAAATGATCTCGCTGGCCGGCCATCTGCGGCTCGGCAAACTGATCCTGTGCTGGGATGACAACCAGATCACCGACGACGGCAGCACCTCACTCTCGATCAGCGAGGATGTCTGCGCGCGATTTCGCGTTGCCGGTTGGCAGGTGATCGAAGTCGACGGTCACGATCTCGAAGCGGTCAGCGCGGCGTTGACGATTGCGCGCGCCGACCCGCGGCCCTCGATGATCGCGTGCAAGACGGTCATCGGCCGCGGCATTGCGCGCTTGCAAGGACAGCGCGGCGGCCATAGTGGCAAGTTGTTCCAGGCGGATGCCGACGCGGCGCGCGCACAACTCGGCTGGCCGCACGCACCGTTCGACGTGCCCGCCGATATCCTGAGCGCATGGCGCGAAGCGGGCCGGCGCAGTAGTGACGAATACAACGCGTGGCATGCGCGTCTCGCCGCGTTGCCGGACGCGCAGTGCGCCGAGTTCGAACGGGTCATGGCGGGTGGCTTGCCGGAAGGTTGGTGTGACGTGCTCGACGCTTACCGCAAGCGTGCGGTGGAACGCGACGAGCCGCAGCCTGGCATCACCGTGTCCGGCGAGATCAGCGATCTGTTCGCGCCGCTGCTGCCTGAACGCATGGTGGGTTGCGCCGATCTCGAAGCGCCTACGGGCCACAAACGCCAGTTGCACGCCTTCACCGCCGACGACCACAGCGGCGCGTACGTCCACTGCGGTGTGCGCGAGCATCTGATGGGTGCGATGGCCAACGGCATGGCCGCGCACGGCGGCATCGTCGCGACCAGCGTCACGTATCTGGCGTTCTCCGACTATCAGCGCCCGGCGATGCGCATGGCCGCGCTGATGGGCCTGCCGGTGCACTACGTGTTCAGCCACGACTCGATCGGCGTCGGCAAAAACGGGCCGACGCATCAGCCCGTGGAGATACTCGCCTCGTTACGCGCCATGCCGAATATGCGCGTGCTGCGTCCCGCGGATGCGGTGGAGGCCGCCGAGTGCTGGGCCCTCGCGCTCGAACATCGGCGCGGGCCGAGTACGTTGATTTTTGCAAGGCAGGCGTTGCCGCTGGTGCGCCGCGAATATAGCGCCGAGTCGTTGTCGCGTCGCGGCGCCTATGTGCTGGCCGAAGCGGACGGCGGCGCGCGTGTCGTGACGTTGCTGGCCACCGGCTCCGAGGTCGCGTTGGCGTTGCAGGCACGCCTTCGGTTACAGGAAGAGGGCATTGCGACCGCGGTGGTGTCGATGCCGTGTTGGGAAATCTTCGATGAACAGGACGCTGACTATCGCGCCGCGGTTTTGGGTCCGAACACGGTGCGCGTCGGTATCGAGGCGGCACTGCGTTTCGGCTGGGATCGCTATCTGGGCGAGCGTGGCGGTTTTGTCGGGATGACGGGCTTCGGTGCCTCGGCTTCCGCGGCGACGTTGTACGAGCACTTCGGTATCACCGCGCAGCATGTCGTGGCCGAAGCAAAGCGGCATCTGTAAATCAACAAGGACATGAGCATGCATAAGATCGCCTTTCTCGACCGCGCCACGCTTGCGCCGCAAATCGTGTTGCGCGAGCCGCGCTTCGATCATCAGTTGATCGAGTATGAAAACACGTCTCCTGAGCAGGTGTTGCAGCGGCTCGCCGGTGTGTCGATCGCGATCATCAACAAGGTGGCGCTAACGCAGGACGTGCTCGCTCAATTGCCCGATCTGAAACTTGTCGCCATCGCCGCTACGGGCACCGATTGCGTCGACAAAGCGGCTTGCCAGCGGCTCGGCATCGCCGTGTGCAATATTCGCGGCTATGCGATTAACACGGTGCCCGAGCACACGTTCGCACTGATACTCGCGCTGCGGCGCAATCTGATCGCGTATCGCGATGACGTGCTCGCCGGCGAGTGGCAGAAGTCCGGACAATTCTGTTTCTTTACGCACGCGATTCACGATCTGGCCGGCGCGCGTCTTGGCATCATCGGTGAAGGCGTGCTCGGCCAGCGTGTCGCGGAAATCGCCAAAGCCTTCGGCGTGCAACCGATGTTCGCCGCGCACAAAGGGCGTGACGGTCTGGGTCCGCTTTACACGCCGTGGGACGAGGTGCTCGCGACCAGCGACATCATCACCGTGCACAGTCCGCTCACACCGAACACACGGAATATGCTGGCCATGCCCGAGTTCCGCGCGATGAAAAGAAAGCCCTTGATCATCAACACGGCGCGCGGCGGCCTGGTCGATGAAGGTGCATTGGTGCAGGCGCTCGACGAAGGTTTGATCAGCGGTGCAGGTTTCGATGTGACCGCATGCGAACCGCCTCCTGAGGACAATCCGCTGATGCGTGCGGCCGGTCGCCCGAACGTTATTCTGACGCCGCATGTTGCATGGGCGTCGGACGAGGCGCAACAGCGTCTTGCCGATCAATTAATGGACAACATTGAAAACTTCGTCAACGGTGTGCCGACCAATCTGGTGCAAGGGGCATATTGATTGCCAGCGCACGCGGCGTCACGCTGCGTGCGGATCGTCGGACAAATCGCATGCGCCTCGATCGCGAACAGAACTAGTTCGTTGCCGACAAAAATCTGACCGCACCGGACGAGAAAATCGCCTCTCGCCAACCGAACGGTCCATCAAATCGAGCTGAAGTCCCCCGTGGCCGCGGGCGCAGAGAATGCCCGCGCGTTTCTGACGATCTTGCCCCGATCTCGCGACTGTTCAGCACAGGTTATTTTTTCGCATTAGCATACGAGCGATGTCCCGTGCCGTTCGGTGGAGTGAATCACCGGACCATTGCCACCGGACAATCAACGTGTGCGGGTCGCGCAAATCATCCCCACATCAACCCATCGCAGGCTCACGCTGCGAACTTGCCGTTTGACGTGCTCTTCGAGCAGACGGTCGTCATCAATCCAATCGTATCGATTGAACGGATCGTTGGTTAATATGAGGAATGTTCGTACATCATTGATAGTCGGAGTGCTTCTCCTCGAGTTGGTGTTCGGCGCTTTTTTACTGCTACAAAAAAGCCATCGCTCGGAGGTTGACACCGACGTGACGGCGGGAACTGTGATCGGTGCGGCGCCTCTCTCCGGCAACACGGTGACTGACCCCAAGCAGTCTACGAGCGGGACCGTGGTGACCGTATCCGGCTCGCCAGTGGACGATGCCGTGCCATTGCCGCGAGCGAACACGCGACCACGCGAATCGGTTGCCGTTCGTGCTTATGCCGAGTCGAAGACCGCCCCCGTGTTGCGAACCGAAGGCCGGCGTGACAGTCTGCATCGTCATGGCTCGAATCCGGTCGCGGCCGCGATCACGGATGAGCTGGTCAAACAGTCCGCGAAACTCGATCCGGCTTTGCCGCCGCCGGCCCAAGCCCAAGCCCAAGCCCAAGCCCAAGCCAGTCATGACGACTCGTATCGTCGTGGCTCGAACCCGGTTGCGGCCGCAATGACTGACCAACTGGTGAGAGAGTCCGCGAAACTCGATCCGTCACTGCCGCCGCCGAATCAGTCCGACATGAAGTAAGCGCGCGATGCGACGCCTGGCCGGCTACCGGTAGAACACGTAGTCCGCGAGATAGGGCGAGCTTCCGGTTTCATGTTCCGTTGAACACGGTGCCGTCGGCGCTAACCCGCCGACGGTATGCAAGCGCTGCACATACCGCACCGCTGACAGCGTGCCGCTACCGGCCGTGCTATGTGTTTCGAGGAGTAGCTGGGGAATGCTCGTCCGTGTTTCGCTGGGCTGCTGTGCCAGCACGTGGCCGACGATCCGGCTGCCATCTTCCGTTTCCCAGGAAGGACCCGCACCGTGCCGGACCGTAGCGTGGCCGCTCGCATCGTACAGCGTTGCCAGTGGGCTCTTGAACACCCATCCCAGTCGATGCTGCGCGTCGAATTCACACGAATAGTTCTGTACGCCGGACGCAGCGAGTGTCATCACGCGCTCAGCTTGAGGTGGGTCGATGGATGCACTCGGGGGACTTGCGGGCGGCATTGCGCATGCGGCGAGCATGGATACGGCGATGGTTGCGAAGCTTGCTTGCGAAACTTTCCTGAGCATGGATATCACCTCGAATGAAACGCGGCGCATGGCGGTTGCGGCCGCTAATGACGGCCGGTGAACCGGATAGTCGGGATAGTATGCGCGATCTTGTATGCGCCCGCGCGACGTCGGTGCGAGTCCATAAGCTCATGCTGCGCCCGTCGTAGCCTGGTCCGCGACGCGGGAAATTCGGTTCCGGACTACGGCAATCGCCTGCTTGAGTGCATAAACGTCCTGGAAATAGCGCTGCGGCATCCGGATCTGGTTGGCATGTGCATCGATATGCTCGATCTCGTTCCGCCATTGCGCAATCTGGTCCGGCGTTGGCTGGCTGGTTTTCCATATTTCGTCTTCGAGCGCCTTGATCTCGCGATACCAGACAACCAGGCGTTTTTTTATGCGAGCCTCCGCCATGCGCGGCAACGCCTGCAGCAGACCGAGCAATAAAGCCATGAAGGGAAGCAGGATCAGCAGACGTCGTTCGATAAAGCTGGCCAGCCAGAATGGCAGGTAGCGCTGCAGGAAGGGGCGCCCCGTTTTGAAGTAACGCTCGCTTTCTTCGGAAACAGGAAAATCCTCGGTATTCAGATTGGGAAACACGCCAAGCGGCGTGAAGTAATCTTCGCCGCCGTGGACGGTTTTAGCCGCGTCCAGCAACAGGTAGACCAGCGCAGGGTGCAGCGTGTCTTTGGAGACGAGCAAGGCGGTGGCGGCGAGCAGCGTGACGTCGGCTTGCGGCAGATCGTTGACGACGCTGGTCGCGGCGCGCGGAAAAATAACCTTGGATAGCGACGGGAATTTCTGCACGAGCGCATCGGCCTGCACAAAACTCATCAGCTTGAGATCGCTGTTCAGCAGCGTGGTCTGCATGGGGGCATCGGGTCTGCCGATAAAGAAAGCCGCATCCAGTTGACCGTTTTCGAGAGCCTGGTAGGCTTTGACGGCGTCCATTTGGAGCAGCGTCGTATTGTCCCGTGTGATGCCGCTGTACCCGAGCAATACCTGGGAGACGTTCAGCAGGCCACTGCCGGGAACACCGATTGAAACTCTCTTGCCACGCAGTTCTGCCAGCCGGTTGATGGTGGACTCGCCACGGTAGAACACCCAGATCGGTTCATAGGAGACGGCGGCGATCGTCTGCAGATGGTCGGTTTCTTTCGGGCTGGTGGTGCCGGACTGGATGAAGCCCACCTCGTATGCGCTGTCGGGGTCTTTCAGCCGCTGATAGTTTTCACTCGACCCCGACGAACTGCGGATATCGAGCTTGATACCGTCACGCTTCAGGAGAGGTGCATAGCGATCTGCAAAGCCGCGATAGATCCCGTTGTCTGCGCCGGTTGTGATGACGATGGTGTGCCGGAAGGCGGGCTCGAGTATGACCCGAAGTCCCCAACCAAGCGTGGCGATCAGCACGATCACGCCGGCGATGAGAAGCCGCCGGCGACCCGGTGTCATGGGGCGTTTTTCATTGCGATGAAGCGCTGGGTTGTGCCTGGGCATTGTTCGCCTCTCTCGCGCTGGTGGTGTCTGACAGCCAGCATGGATAATGCAGCGCCGTGGACGCCTTGTCCATATCCGCACTCGAGCTTGCGATCGCCGCGACGCGTGAAGATTCAGTGCGTCGAGGACGGTTGCGCGCCGTCCGGCACAAATACATAACCATGACTGCGGACGGTCTGGATGAACCTCGGCGCGGAGGGGTCTGCTTCGAGAATCCTGCGCAACCGCCACACCTGGACATCGACCCCGCGGCCGGTATGATCGTCTTTCGGCCCATGCAGCAATTCAAGCAGGCGCGCACGGGTAAGCGTGCGCATGGGGTGACTGACGAAGACCTTAAGCAGCGCGAATTCTCCCGCCGATAGCGTGAGCCGGTTGGTCTCCGTGTTGAGCGTGCGCAACTGAAGGTCCAGCGTGAATGGGCCGAATCCAACGACTTCGTGTTTTTCCCGCGTGGCGGCCGACGCAGACAGGGTTCGTCGTCGCAATACGGCCCGCATGCGGGCAAGGAGTTCGCGAGGATTGAAGGGTTTGCCGATGCAGTCGTCCGCGCCCATTTCGAGCCCCACGATCCGGTCCATGTCGTCGGGTCCCGAGGCCAGAATCACGGGGACGGTGTTGCCCGCGGCGCGTAGCGTGCTCAGCGCTGCGAGGCCATTCACACCGTGCATGATCTGGTCGAGGACAATCAGATCGGGTGGGTTCCGTTCGATGTGTTCCCCGAGCGACTTCACCTCGTGCAATACGGAAACCGCCATACCCTCTCGTCCGAGAAAGTCGGCAAGCGACCCAAGTAGTTCGACATCGTCGTCAACGACCAGTATTTGAGTTGTCATAGTAGGGAAATCGAACGCATAGGCCGGCAAACAGGGGTGCAATAACGTTGGCCGCCACGTCACGACTGCTGGTTTGCCGCGCCAGCTTTCAGTGCCGTCAGGCTGCTCGTGACCCGCGAACGTTGTGCTCCAGCTTCTTTAACGGAGCAACCTGCGGGAATCCGTCGCCGAATGCGGGCTTTTTTTAAAGGTCGTGGCGCCGATCGAGGGCGGCAGGCCAGTGCCTTCGCAGGCCAGGTGGCGTAGCATGGCAAACTCTTCGCGCCTATCGCCTATCGCCTATCGCCCATGCCCAATGCATCCCACACGCCCGTTATTGGACCGACCATGCCTTCTCCTCTTTCGCCTGCTGCCGTGGACGCGTTGCGCGCCCGCACACCCGGTGCTCAAAGCACCACGCATTTCAATCACGCGGGGGCCTCGCTGCCGTCGTCCGCCACGTTGGAGGCGATACGCGCTCACCTTTGGCTCGAAGCCACGACGGGGCCGATGGAAGCCGGCGTAGCCGGACGTGAGCAGACCGAGCGCGCTCGCTTGCTGGCTGCGCGACTGCTGAACGCCCGTCCGGCGGAGATCGCCCTGACCACCGGCAATTCGGCAGGGTGGGGCCCCGCATTCGCCGCGCTAGGACCAGGGCGACCCGGCGAGCGGATTCTGGTCGGGCGTCACGAGTGGGGCGGGAATCTGGCCGCCATGCGCCTGTCGGCGCAACGCGCGGGGGCGACGATCGAAGTCATTCCGTCCGATTCCAGCGGCGCCGTTGATCCGCAGGCGCTGGAGGCTATGCTCGATGACCGTGTGCGCCTGATTGCGCTGACCTGGTTGCCGGCGAACGGCGGGCTGATCAATCCGGCTGCGGCGATCGGCCAGGTCGCACGCCGCCACGGCATCCCCTACTTCGTCGATGCTGCCCAGGCGGTTGGACAACTTCCCGTCGACGTCGCCGAGGTGGGTTGCGATGTCCTGACCGGTCCGTGCCGCAAGGCGCTGCGTGGTCCGAGAGGCACAGGCCTGTTGTATGTGCGGGAGGACTTTCTGTCCCGCTTGACGCCGGCCTTCGTCGACATGCGATCCGCGCCGCTGGGTGCTGACGGCGAACCTGTCTTACGGGACGACGCGGTGCGTTTCGAGTCGGCGGAAGCATCGCTGGCGCTGCATTGCGGCCTGGCTAACGCGTTGGAAGAGGCGTTGGAGATCGGCGTTGAAAATATTCGCGCGCGGATCGACAGCATTGCACGAGCGTTGCGCGGGCAACTCGCGGAGATCCCCGGTGTGACCGTGCTGGACCAGGGCCGGGAGCAATCCGGGCTCGTTGCGTTCAACATAGCGGGTCTGGAGGCTGCGTCGGTGCAGCGCAGTCTGGCGGATCAGGGTGTCGCGATCGGCAGTAACGGTGTCCCGTACACGCCTCTTGATATGGAATCCAGAGGACTTAAGCAGATCGCGCGAGCGTCGGTCAGCTATCTGACTACCGAGCCGGAAATTGGCAGGCTGCTGGATGGGATACGAAAGTTGGCAATCCAGTGACCCTCTGCGCGTTTGGTTTGGTTAGATCTGAAGCGATACCAATTCTCATTCGTACGGTCGACCGGACCATGCACTATGCTGCGCTAACGGGTGCGGCATATGAGCCGCGTGATGCTATGCACCAAACAGCATCACGCGAAGTGCGTTGCCTGAGAGGCGTGGTGTAGCGAATAGAGGAGGCTGTATGCAAGGAGATGCCAAGGTACTCGAATACTTGAACGCGCAATTGAAGAACGAGCTGAGCGCGATCAACCAGTACTTTCTGCACGCCAGAATGTATGGTCATTGGGGCCTGAAAAGTCTCGCCAAACACGAGTACGACGAATCGATCGGCGAGATGAAGCATGCCGATCTGCTGATCGAGCGCATCTTCGTGCTGGACGGCTTACCGAATTTGCAGGACCTGCACAAATTGCTTATCGGCGAGGAAACGCAGGAAATCCTTGAGTGCGACCTCAAGCTCGAGCGGATGTCGCAGGCAACGTGCAAGGAAGCTATTGCCTACTGCGAGACGGTTAGCGATTACGTCTCACGCGCGATCCTTACCCATATTCTCGACGATACCGAGGAACATATCGACTGGCTCGAGACCAACCTGGCGTTGATCGACAAGGTGGGGATTCAGAACTATCAGCAATCGGCAATGGAGTCACCGGAATGAGTCCGTCGAGACCCCGGGCGGCGAAGTGAACCGGCCATCAGCGATGTGCCGTCACGCACTCCGGCCGCCCATCAACGCATCGAACTCTCCTCCAGATACGCTTAGCGTTTAGCCGGCTTTTTCTTAGTCGCATTCCAGTCCGATTGGCGCGCGAGTTCGACGAACGCTTTCAAATAATCGATCGCCGCGTCTGTCTCGCGCACGCCGAGAAAAATCTGCTTGGCGATGCCTCGCTTGCCTAATCTGACTGGACTGACGGCGACCTTGCCGGCGTACTCTTCCACCAGCCAGCGAGGCAGCGCGGCGACGCCGCGCCCACTGGCTACCATTTGCAACATGATGTCGGTTGTTTCAATGACCTTGTGGCGCTTCGGCATGACGTTCGCCGGCATCAGAAACTGGTTATAGATATCCAGCCGGTCGATTTCCACCGGGTACGTAATGAGGACCTCATCCGCCAGTTCCTCGGGCGGAATAAAGGGCAACTGCGCGAGTCGATGCCCGAGGCCGACCACCAGCACCTGCTCGTAATCGAACACCGGTTCGAAGCGTAGACCGGGTTTTCGCAACGGGTCCGGCGTGACCAGAATGTCGATGTCGTAACCGAACAGCGCACCGATGCCGCCAAACTGGAATTTCTGTTTGACGTCGACATCCACGTCCGGCCAGCGCGCGAGATACGGCGAGACCACCTTGAGCAGCCACTGATAGCAGGGGTGGCACTCCATACCGATACGAAGCGTGCCGCGCTGCCCCTGGGCGTATTGCTTCATCCGTTCTTCCGCGTGTTCCATTTGCGGCAGCACCCGGTTGGCAAGCGCCAGCAGATATTGACCTGCCTGGGTCAAACGCAGGTTTCGGCCCTCGCGATCCCACACCGCGGTGCCCAGTTGTTGTTCCATCTTCTTGACGGTGTGACTCAGCGCCGATTGCGTCAGGCACAGCACGTTGGCCGCCGCGGTCAGGGACCCTTGGCGGTCCACTTCCCGAATGATTGTCAGATGGGTTCGTTCGAGCATGGTGAGTCCATGAATAAAACTAATCGATCAATGAAATAATGCCATTATATTTCATGAGCCATCCACCCTATGATCGAGCCGTTCATTTTCGGAGCAGCTCATCACCATGGTTACGACACACAATCTGGGTTTCCCCCGCATCGGCGCAAAGCGTGAGCTGAAGTTCGCTCAAGAGCATTACTGGAAAGGCCAGTCGTCGCGCGACGAATTGAAAAGCCTGGGCGCGCAACTGCGTCAGCGGCACTGGGAGAACCAGTCCGGCCTCGATCAGGTTCCGGTTGGCGACTTCTCGTTTTATGACCAGGTGCTCGATACGAGCTTCATGCTGGGCAATATCCCGGAACGGGTCCGGGGCTTTGAGGGCGACGCGCTCGACAATTACTTTCGCGTTGCACGTGGCCGCTCCGCGCATGATTCGGCCTGCAGTTGCGGCGTGCAGGCAGGCGAGATGACCAAATGGTTCGATACGAACTACCACTACATCGTGCCGGAATTTAGCGCCGCGACCGAGTTTTCGCTCGATGCGTCGCGCCTCGTCGATCAACTCGCCCAGGCCCGCGCGCTGGGCGTCAAAGCCAAGCCGGTCATCATCGGACCGGTGACGTATCTATGGCTCGGCAAGGCGAAGGACGATTCGGACAAGCTCGCGCTGCTGCCGCGTCTGTTGCCTGTGTACGC
The DNA here is from genome assembly GCF_050434225.1 of Paraburkholderia sp. GAS32. Lineage (NCBI taxonomy): Bacteria > Pseudomonadati > Pseudomonadota > Betaproteobacteria > Burkholderiales > Burkholderiaceae > Paraburkholderia > Paraburkholderia sp. GAS32. The sequence goes on from NZ_JBNPVS010000053.1 coordinate 64,511, forward strand.
GGCACTACTCGATCAACTGGCGGCGCAAGGGGTGGAATGGGTGCAGATCGATGAGCCGGCGCTGGTCACCGAGCTTGAGCCGGCATGGCAACACGCATTCGTCACGGCGTACGACGCATTAAAGACCACCAGCGTGAAGCTTCTGCTGGCAACCTATTTCGGTGAGCTGCGCGACAACCTCGCGCTCGCCTGCGGATTGCCGGTTCAAGGTCTGCATGTCGATGCGGTCAACGGCCGTGGCGAGGTCGAGCAGGTCGTCGCACGGATGCCCGCCGACAAGATTCTGTCGCTTGGCGTAATCAATGGCCGCAACATCTGGAAGACCGATCTGAGCGCGGTGCTGGAATGGCTGACGCCGATTCATCAAACATTGCAGGCTCGCCTGTGGATCGCGCCGTCGTGTTCATTGCTGCATGTTCCGGTAGACCTGAACAGCGAACAGAGGCTCGATCACGAAATCCGTTCTTGGCTCGCGTTTGCCCTGCAAAAGCTCGATGAACTGAAGATCATCGCGAAGGCGCTGAACGATGGACGCGAGTCGGTACTAGCCGCGCTTGCCGAAAATCAGGCCGCCATCCAAAGCCGTCGCACGTCGCCGCGCGTGCACAACCCGGCGGTCAAGGACGCGATCGTGAAGATCGATGCCGCGTTGGGACGTCGCACCAGCGCCTATCCGCAACGTGCCGCCCGGCAGTCTGCGCTGTTGAACCTGCCGGCTTACCCGACCACCACCATCGGCTCATTCCCGCAAACCGCCGAAATTCGCCAGGCGCGCAGCCAGTTCAAGCGTGGTGAACTGGACGAAGCCGGCTACAAGACGGTGATGCAGCACGAAATTGCGCGCAGCGTGCAGGAACAGGAAGCGCTGGGTCTCGACGTGCTCGTGCATGGCGAAGCAGAGCGTAACGATATGGTCGAATACTTCGGCGAACAACTCGACGGTTACGCGTTCAGCCAGTTCGGCTGGGTGCAGTCCTATGGCTCGCGATGCGTGAAGCCGCCCATCCTGTTCGGCGACATCAGCCGTCCGAAGGCGATGACGGTCGAGTGGATCAGGTATGCGCAATCGCAGACCGCCAAGCCGATGAAGGGCATGTTGACCGGCCCGGTCACGATCCTGAACTGGTCGTTCGTGCGTGACGACCAGCCGCGTTCGGTTTCCTGCTATCAGTTGGCGCTGGCGATCCGCGAGGAAGTGCTGGACCTGGAGAAGGCGGGGGTACGGGTGATCCAGATTGACGAAGCGGCGCTGCGTGAAGGCCTGCCGTTGCGTAAGTCGCAGTGGAGCGACTATTTGCAATGGGCGGTGGAGTCCTTCCGTATCACGGCAAATGGCGTGCAGGACGAGACGCAGATCCACACGCACATGTGCTACTCGGAGTTCAATGACATCATCGCTTCGATCGCCGATATGGACGCTGACGTCATCACGATCGAGACGTCGCGCTCGGACATGGAATTGCTGGACGCCTTCGACAACTTCAATTATCCGAACGAGATCGGACCGGGCGTCTACGACATCCACTCGCCGAATATTCCTAGCCAGGAGCACATCGTGAATCTGATGCGCAAGGCGGCCGAGCGGATTCCGGCTGAGCGGTTGTGGGTGAACCCCGACTGCGGCCTGAAGACCCGTGCGTGGGAAGAAGTCATCCCTGCGTTGAAGAACATGGTCGCGGCAGCCAAAACGTTGCGCGCGGGCATCTGATCAAGCTGGCTGAGACTACGTTGCGTGAGGTCGTTGACCTCACGAATTCGTTTGCCGGGTCTGGCGGCAGACGAACCGGCGCAGCGGTGTCACGGACTCTCGCGCACTCTCGGCCTCAGCGACCTCGCGCCACCACTTCTCGCCGCGATGCGGCGAGGCCAAGTCCAGGCGCTCGCCCATACGGGGCGTCGACAGCGGGATGCCGCGCGCGGCGGTGAGCCCGATCACGCGCTCGTACGGTTCCTGCCAACGATGCATCGCCAGATCGAACGTGCCGTTGTGAACGGGCACCAGCCAGCGGCCGCGCAGATCGACATGGGCCTGGACGGTCTCGTCGGGCTGCATGTGGACGTATGGCCATTGAGCGTCGTAGGCGCCGGTTTCGAGCAGCGTCACGTCGAAGGGACCCAGCCGCTCGCCAATGGCCTTGAATCCGTCGAAGTAGCCCGTGTCGCCGCTGAAGAACACGCGCAGCGCGTCATCGACGATGACCCACGAAGCCCACAAGGTGCTGTTGCCGTCGAACAGACTGCGGCCGGAGAAATGCTGCGCCGGGGTTGCCGTGAACGCCAGGCCGTCGATTTCGACGCCCTGCCACCAGTCGAACTGGCGGACCTTCGACGCCTCGATACCCCACTCGATCAGACGGTCACCGACGCCCAGCGGCGTCAGAAATACGCCTGTCTTCGCAGCGAGTGCCAGCACGGTCTCGCGGTCCAGATGGTCGTAGTGGTCGTGCGACAGAATCACACCGCGCAACTGCGGCAAGTCTTCGAGGGCAATGGGCGGCGCATGAAAGCGCTTTGGACCGAAGCGCCGGAACGGTGATGCCCGTTCAGCGAAGACCGGGTCGGTCAACCAGAACTGACCCCGCAGCTTGAGCAGCATGGTGGAATGCCCGAGGCGGTACAGGCTCCGGTCCGGCGCGGCCTGGAGTTGTTCGGGCGACAGGGCATCGACGGGCAGGGCGCCCGCCGGCGTCGTGCCGGCCGGCTTGTTGAGCAAAATATTCCAGACGATGCTCAAGGTCTTGCCGAGTCCTTCGACAGGACGCGGTCTGACGTTACGAAAGCGCTTGCCGTCGTGCTGAGCCGACATATCGAACAATTCACGCCCGCGTCGCGCTGCCGTCAGGCCCAAGGCGCGGCGAATAGAACTGGTGAACGATGTCATGCGAGCAGCCTCGAGGCATAAAGTAGACTGCTCAGTGTAGTTTATTTTCGAGAAAAGTAAACTGCCCGGTGTAAAATTTATTGATGAGCACCAGTGAACCCACCCTCCGCCTGACCGACCGCAAGCGCGCCGCCGTCATTGGGGCGGCAATCGAAGAGTTTCTGGCGGCCGGCTTCGACGCGACCAGCATGGACCGTATCGCGGCACGCGCGGGCGTTTCGAAGCGGACGGTCTACAACCATTTTCCAAGCAAGGAAGCGCTGTTCGCTGCGATCCTGGGGCAGTTGTGGGAGTCGAGCGATACGGGAGAGGTGACGGCTTATTCGGCCGCGCATCCGTTGCGTGCGCAGTTGCTCCAGCTTCTGTTTAAAAAGCTGGCCCTTCTGAATAACGAGGCGTTTCTGTCGCTGGCGCGCGTTGCGATCGCGGCGGGCATTCATTCGCAGGAACGCGCGCGCGATATGGTGGCGCGCATGGGCGAGCGCGAAGAGGACCTAACAGTGTGGATTCGGGCAGCCGCTGCGGATGGCCGCCTCAAGACGTCGGACCCGATGTTCGCCTCACAGCAGTTGCAGGCCCTGGTGAAAGCGTTCGCGTTCTGGCCGCAGGTGACGATGGGCCAGCCACCCCTCAGCGCCGATGAACAAAAGCATGTCGCGGAATCTGCTGCCGATATGTTTCTTGCGCGCTATGCATGACGCTCACGCGCCCGCGGACGCTTCCAGTTCCGCGAGACGCTTGCGCAGCAGGCGATCCTCCTGGAAGCGGCTGGTTTCGTCGCGGATCACGGCGACGATGCCAGTGAGTTTGTTCTGCGGCGAATGCAGCAACGCGACCGTAAAGGCGATCGACAGTGACCGCCCGTCCTTATGCACGGCAGGGACACGCAGCACGTCGTTGCCATAGCGGGTTTCGCCCGTTGCCATGGTCTTGTGATAACCGTCCCAATGGCGGCCGCGCAAACGTTCCGGAATGATCAGGTCCAGCGACTTTCCCAGTGCCTCGCTCTGCGTAAAGCCGAACATGCGCTCAGCGCCGGGGTTCCATAGTGTGATGCTGCCGGCGGCATCGGAAATGATGATCGCGTCGCCGATTGCGTTGACGAGTTGCTCGAAGTCGATAGCGCTTTGCATGGCGCTCCCCGGAAGTAAAACCGCAGATCCTTGAATTGGATACGGCGCCCGCTGGGGGGCGCCGTATCCACAGGCCCGAGCCTACACACAGGCTCGCAGCGTAACACCATTAAACCGCTTTGATTTCGTGCAGGTTGAAGATGTCCTGCCGGCTGTAGCCGAGGCTCGCCAGCACTTCATCCGTGTGTTCACCGAGCAGTGGCGACGCGGTCACTTCCGGCTTCATGTCCGAGAACTTGATCGGACTGCCTACCGTCAGATACGTGCCGCGTTTCTTGTGCGGCACTTCGACGAT
>NZ_JBNPVS010000054.1:0-68401 GCF_050434225.1 Paraburkholderia sp. GAS32
GGTCCCACCCCTTCCCATCCCGAACAGGACCGTGAAACGACTCCACGCCGATGATAGTGCGGATTCCCGTGTGAAAGTAGGTAATCGTCAGGCTCTCCTGCAAGACCAGAAACCCCACCCCACAAAGGTGGGGTTTCTGCGTTTACGGCGCAAAAACCAGCCATCTGAAAACATCGCCACCGTGATACCCTGTCCGGTGCGGCTCCTGTCCTGCCGGTATCACTCCTTCCCGATCCGCAGCGCGTTCGCGTACCCCGTCAACTCCAGATACGCACGTCCAACGTCCGCGCCGTCACGGCTCACCCGCACTGCACCTTCCCAATACACTGCGCCGGTCGATTGGCGGGAATCGAGTTCCTGGTCGTCCATCAGCGGATCGAGGCGCCACGTAAACGCGCCGGTTTTGACCGTCATCGACACGGGATACGACGTGTTCGTGCGTGGCGAGCGCCATGTGCGAACTGGAGTGAAATCGACCTGATCGCGGCCGAACGTCGTCACCTGACCGTCGCGATTTCTGAGTGCGGCATGTGCCCATATTGCGTGTCCATCGCGACTGCGAACCTTGAATGCCATCAAGGCTGAACCGTCCGTCAGATTGGCGCCGAGCCAATCCCATCCGACCGCGTCGGCATCGAGCAGCGTGCTGGACCATTCGTGATCGAGCCACGCGGCGCCGGTAACGGCCGTTTCGCCCGTCGATTTGCTGCCTGCCGCGACCGGTCGAACTACGCTGCCAGTCACGCGCAATTGCGGCTCGCTGTAGTAATAGCTCGCCTGTTCGGGCCGTGGACCCTTGAGCGAGTAGCCGCGTTTGCCCTGGACCAAAGGAGCTTGTGTCGGTGTCAGCGCGAGGTGCAGCGCGAATCCGTTCGCGTCCACTGTAACGTCGTAGTGGCCGTCGCCGGCCCGGACGATTTTCCATGCATCGAGTTTGACGTCAGTATTGTCCGGCTTCGCGTACGCCAGCCCGAAGCCTTGGCGGGCAATGCGCTGATCGTGCGTCAGATGACCAGCCGCAGGATCGCTTAACGCGGCATGGGCAATGATCAATTGCGACGGTGCGAACGCACTCGGGTCCGCTGCGTCGTGACCGGTTGCCGAGCGAAAGAATGTGATCTGGAAACCGAGGGGGTGATTGTCCGGTGTAGTGAGCCAGCCTGTTGCGTACCACCATTCGGTGCGAAAAGCCGCGTGTGCGCCGGTGTCCTGCGGAAAGACGACCGGATGGTCCGGCGTGACCGCTGCGAACTCGGGTGTCGCAGCGAACGCGGATGCAGTAGCCATCAAACCCAAGCAAAGCAACGCCGCATGAATCGCTGCACTCAGCCTTCGTGCACTTGCCAGGCGCGGCGGCGCAGCCGATGACCGGCCTGGAACGTTGTGCGCCAGGCGGACGCGACCAGTTCGATAAGAGCACGCAGTCACTCGACACGTCACTTGATACATCGCTCGATACGCCGATCCATACGTCGCTCCATACGCCGCGTCATACATCGATTCCCGCACCACCTCACGCGACGACCTGCCCATCACCAATCCTCCTTCACCGCGCGCACCGCATCCACCGACACCGCGCCTCGTCCCGCGATCACCGCCGTGGAACACGACGAAGCCAGCATCACCAACGCAACCGTGCCGAGCACGGTCCATGGAACGTGCAGTGACATGCTCCAATGAAACGACTGCGGATTGACGACGAACACGAGGATCAGACTGATCGCAAACCCAAGAACGAAGCCCATCGCGATCCCGCAAGCGGTGAGCATCCCACCTTCGAGCGCAAGAATTGCGAGAACCTGCGAGCGGGTCACGCCCACATGCCGCAGCATGCCGAACTCACGGGCCCGCGCGAGTGTCTGCGCGGAAAACGTCGCCGCGACGCCGAACAGGCCGATCACGATCGCGACCCCCTCGAGAAGATAAGTGACGGCAAAACTCCGATCGAAAATGACCAGCGTACGCGCGCGGATTTCGCCCGGTTGCGACAGGTTCAGCGATGCACTGAAGGGCAGCGCACGCAGGCCGGCCATCACGCGTTCTACGCTCGTTCCCGGCTGAACGGTGACGGCCACATCCGTCGCGCCTGTGTCGGCGGTTAGGCGCCGGTAATCCGGAAGCCGTATCTGAATCGCGCCTGTCTGCCGCACGTAGTCACGCCATACGCCGGCTACAACGAACACGTGACCGCGCTCGCCGAGCGGCAACTGCACGCGTTGACCGAGCTTATATCCGTACAGATCGACCATTGCTTCGGATACCCAAACAGGTGTCTCGCCCTCATGGAACGCGGAAGGCGGCAGTACCGCTCCGGTCATCTGCAGATTCGCACCTGGATCGGCAGCGTCGATTTCACGGGCGAGTACGGCGATGTCCGGCCGTGCAGGGGCGAGCGTGAGATGCGAGGTGCGGGCAAACGCCGCAGTCTTGATGCCGGGCACGGTGCTCAGCAGAGTCTGTTCGTCGGGGCGCAAGCCACCGGTGTCGCCGTTCGGCGCCACGCGAACGTACAGATCGGCCGAGAGCAGGTGGCCTAACCAGTCTTCGACAGAAACACGAAAGCTGGCCACCATGATCGCCATTGCGACGATCAGCGCGAAGCTCGACAGCACGCCGCCCATCGCGATCGATGCATGGCCCGGCGCATTCGCGAGACGCGCCAATGCCAACGTGCTCGCCGCGCCGGCCTGCCGCCGCGCGCCGAGAGCACGGCTTGCGGCGCCAAAGATCAAAGCGGTCACGCGCGGCATCAGCGCAATCCCGCCGACCAGCAACAGCGCGACAGCCAGATAGCCGCCGACAGGCGCATCGAACAACGGCGGCACCTGCGTGAGCAAGGCGGCAACCAGCAGACATGTCAACGCGGGCCACGGCGTAGCGAGTCGCGCCAGTGCGCCTTCCTCGGCGCCGGCTTTGAGCGCTGCTGCCGGTCGCGCACGTGCCGCCTCCAATGCAGGGGCAAGACTGCCTAATACCGACACGGCGATGCCAAGCGTCAGAAATAGTGCGGTCGCGATCGGTTCGAAACCGACGTGCGGTTGCACGCCAGGAAAATAGCCGCCGCCCAGATCGCTGCCGAAAAAGCGCAACGCACCGCTCGCCATCGCATAGCCGAGCGCGAGTCCGGATAGCGAACCGAGCAGGCCGAGCAGCGCGCCTTCCATCAGGATCTGGCGCAACAACTGGCCGCGCGTCAGTCCAAGCACGCGCAACATCGCGAACTGTGCACGGCGCCGCACGACGCCCAGTGCCTGCGTCGAAAACACGAGAAACGCGCCGGTGAAAAGCGCCACCAGCGCGAGCACGTTCATATTGATCCGATAAGCGCGCGACAGACGATCGGTGCGGCTTTCGGCGTCGCGCGTCTCGGAGATCACCCACCGCCCGCCAAGCCGCGCTTGCAGATCACGCTTGAAGCGTTCGCGATCGACGCCCCGTTCAAGTTGCACGTCGATGCGCGACAGCTTGCCCACTTTGCCGAATTTCCACTGAGCGGCGGCAATATCCATCACCGCGAGCCGCTGACCCGGCCGCGTTCTCACGAGACCGCCGGCCACACGAAAGTGCACGATCGACGTGCCGCTTTGCAGTGCCACGTCATCGCCGATCTTCACGTTCAACCATTGTTGCGCCGCCGCCGAGAGAAACACCGTATCGGCCGCGAGCGTATCGAACGGCCGATCCGTTGACGGCACGCCAATCAGATCAGGCGCAATGCGGCTTGCCTTGAAGACGTCGACGCCGAGCAGGGGCAGTGCGGCGCTCTGATCCGGCACGGTGACATCGAGAGCGAGTACGGGACTCGCCAGCGCCACACCAGCCTCCGTCGACAAACGCGGATAGATGGATTCGTCGAATAAAGGTTGCGCACCGCGCACTTGCAGATCGGCTTCGCCCGACAGGCTGCGTGCCGCCGCCGAGAATTCATTGAAGGCCGCGCTGTTGATCAATTGAACGGCATAGCCAAGCGCGACGCCGAGCGCGATCGTTGCGATCGCAACCAGTGCGCGTCCACGGTGACTGCGCCACTCTGCGCCCAACAGCCAACGCGCGAGCATGCGATGACCTCGCATACGCTGCAGCGGCCGTGGGTCAGCGTGCATCATCGGCTGAACGCGCAGCGGATCGAGCGTCGGGTGGCGAGCCGGAAAAGGCGGTGCGTCCGGACGATGCGTGCAAACCGCCGTCGCTCAGAATCAGGATACGGTCTGCCACTGCCGCGGCTGCCTCCGAATGCGTGACCATGATGGTGGCCGCGCCGGTTGCCTTGCTTTGCGTGCGGAACAAGCCGAGTACCTCGTGTGCGGTATCGGGATCGAGGTTGCCGGTGGGTTCGTCGGCGAGAATCAGTTTCGGACGATGCACGAGCGCCCGCGCTATGGCGACGCGTTGCAACTCGCCGCCCGACAACTGCCGCGGAAAATCATCGCCACGGCCGCTCAAGCCGACGGCCGCGAGCATATCGAGCGCGCCGGCCGTGGGCAGCTCGTTTAGCAGCAGCGGCAGAGCGACATTCTGCGCAAGTGTCAGATGAGGCAGTACGTGAAACGCCTGGAACACGAAGCCCAGTTTCTGGCGGCGCAACCGCGTTGCCGCGTTGTCATCCAGACGCGAGACTGCGCTGCCGTCGATGATCACGTCGCCGCTATCCGCGCTGTCGAGCCCTGCAATGAGATTCAGCAGCGTCGATTTGCCGACGCCGGAGTCACCCATGATCGCGACGAATTCACCCGGCGCGAGCGTGAAATCGAGGTGCGCCAGCACGATGCGGCCGGCGCCGTAGGCCTTGCCAAGCCCACGGCATTCGAGCGCGGGAACGACACCTTCATCACGAAGCAGCATGCGGTATCCAATAAGTCTGGCCGGTGAGGGCGGCGTCCAATCGTGCGAAGAACTACCGTGCTACGCACGAGCGCCGGCCCCTGAACCGCCGAAGTATATTCGGGTTCTGTAAGGCTCGCAGGCGAGCGCCGCCATCGCCCGATACCTGTCTGACAATGGGAAGGCAGGTAGATCGACAGGGTCTTTTCGGGCTCGCGCCGACACTTCTTTAGAGTGCCGGATCAAAAAAAATTTCTGCTCGTGGATACGCTAAATTTTCGCCTGCGGCTCGAAATCGGCTTTGATGGCGCGTCGTGCACCAGAATGATTTATTTCGGTGCGATCGTCGCGTCGAAGCGGTTGTGCAAGAGTGGCTAATCGCCCGCCAACTGCCTTCTTCTACATGTAAAAGGCATGGTGTATACCCTGACGAAATTGCTTTGTGCGTCTGCACATTTTTTGGCGTTTCGCAAGAGCAGGCGTGGCAACAACGCATTACCAAGGGCTTTGCAGCGTTGTTGCGCTGCAAAAGTATTCTTATCTTGGTAATCTCCCACCTTGGTCATTCGACTGCGGGTAAACGTGAGGCAGGCAGCACCGCTTCGACGTCAATTTCAGCGAAATCCAACCTACATTTCCATTTCAATGCTTTCGTTTTCGAAGGCATTGATGCGGCGTTTTGTATTTCAAGTTTTCAACAGAACACATGCCATTGCCTCCGCTTCTTAGCCTACTCATCTGGATCCCTATTGTCGCCGGCCTCGTGGTTTTGCGTGCCGGATCGGACGCGGCGCGTAGCCGCACGCGATGGCTCGCGTTGATCGGCGCGATAGCGGGCTTCCTGCCGGTGATTCCGCTCGTGTCGAATTTCCGCAACGACGTGACGTCGATGCAGTTCGTCGAGAACGTCCGCTGGTCACCTACGTTCGATATTGCATGGCATGTGGGGGTGGATGGGATTTCGCTGTGGCTCGTCGCGTTGACCGCGCTGACCACGATCATCATCGTGGTCGCCTCGTGGGAGTCGATCACCGAGCGCACCGCGCAATACTTCGGCGCGTTCCTGATGCTGTCGGGTTTCATGCAGGGCGTGTTCACGTCGATGGACGGCATGCTGTTCTTCATCTCGTTCGAGGCGACGCTGATTCCGTTGTACCTGCTGATCGGGACGTGGGGCAATTCGAACCGCTCGTATGCCGCGGTGAAGTTCTTCTTCGTCTCGTTCCTCGGCTCGCTGATGATGCTGATGTCGATGCTGTATCTGTATGCGCAGACGCACAGCTTCGACCTCGCGCTGTGGCGCGAAACGCGCCTCGGCACGTGGCCGCAAGTTCTGATCTTCCTCGGCTTCCTTGCGGCGTTCGGTGTGAAGGTGCCGATGTGGCCGCTGCATACGTGGCTTCCTGACGTCCACCTCGACGGCCCGACCGGCGCCGCCGTGATGATCGGCATGCTCAAGCTGGGCGGCTACGGCCTGCTGCGTTTCGCGTTGCCGATCGCCCCGCAGGCCAGCCATTTCTTCGCGCCGATGATGATCACGCTGTCGCTGGTCGCGGTGATCTATTCGAGCCTGCTGGCGCTCGTGCAGACCGACATGCGCCGCCTACTTGCGTATTCGACGATCGCGCACATGGGTCTCGTGACACTCGGCCTGTTTGTCTTCAACCGCATCGGCCAGGCCGGTGCGATCGTGCAGATGCTGTCGTACGGCGTGGTGTCCGGCGCGATGCTGCTGTGCACGGGCATGCTCTTCGACCGCACGAAGACGGCTTCGATCGCTGAATACGGCGGCGTTGCCAACACCATGCCGCGCTTCGCCGCGTTCGTGATGCTGTTCTCGATGGCCAATATCGGCCTGCCGGGCACCTCGGGTTTTGTCGGCGAGTTCATGGTGTTGATGGGCGCGATCCGCTTCAATTTCTGGATCGGCGCCATCGCGGCCTCCACGTTGGTTCTGAGCGCGGCCTATACGCTGTGGATGTACAAGCGCGTGATTTTCGGCGCGATTGCCAATGCACGCGTCGCGAAGCTGCAGGACCTCGGCAAGCGCGAGTTCGTGTTGCTCGGCGCGATGGCTTTGCTGGTGCTGGCCATCGGCATCAATCCGAAGCCTTTCACCGATGCAATCGACCCGTCGGTCGGCACGCTGCTGGCGCAATCGGAACGCAGCCTGCATCCGTCGGACTCCGTTCCGGCTGACGGTGGCGAGCATCTGCAGGCTGCGGCGCCCGCTACTGTCGCGGCACGCACGCCGGGCTGATCGAAACAAGCGTGTGTTGCAAGTGCAGCATCCTTCGCCAGGATGCTGCCGGCGCGAACGCGCTTTTTCGCATCCATACACACGTCCTTTTCGAGCATCCGGCGCAGCGTAACCGTTCAGGTAACACTGCGTTCTAGTGCTTGTTTAAAGGGACTTTTGTGATCCGGTGATTCCGCCGGTACTTTGCAATAGCGCATTGCGAACCCTCACGCGCGCATAGGTATGCGGCAACATGTCACACGGTGTTGCGCTGCAATAGATCGTTGCGAAAACGAGTGTTTATATCCCCTTGACGACCCCCTATTATGCGATCGCTTACTAAGGGAGAGCGGTCGAATGACGTTCGTTGAAGTCGTGGAAGAAAGGCAATGGATATGAAAGGAAAGACGCTGCGAGGGTCGACAGGTTTCCTTTCCGCCGGCCTCGTGTTGTTGCTCTCGGGTTGCAGCAACCTCGATATTTTGAATCCGAAGGGGAGTGTGGGTCTGGCGGAACGTGAGCTGATTGCCACGTCGGTCTGGGCCATGCTGATCGTGGTCGTTCCGGTTATCGCGCTCACGCTGCTGTTCGCATGGCGCTATCGCGCGTCGAACCGGAATGCCGAATACAAGCCGGGCTGGGTGCATTCCACTGGCATCGAAATCGCCATCTGGACGATTCCAACGCTGATCATTCTGTTCCTCGCCGTGCTGACGTGGAAGAGCACGCACGAGCTCGATCCGTATAAGCCGCTCGAATCGCAGGTCAAGCCGATCAACGTCGAAGTCGTCGCACTCGACTGGAAGTGGCTCTTCATCTATCCCGACCTCGGCATTGCATCGGTGAACCAACTGGCGTTCCCGGTCGGCACGCCGGTGAACTTCCTCATCACGTCCGACACGGTGATGAACTCCTTCTTCATTCCGCAACTCGGCGGCCAGATCTACGCGATGGCAGGTATGCAAACGCGTCTGCATCTGATCGCCGACGAGGCCGGCAACTACGCAGGCACCGCGGCGAACTTCAGCGGCAAGGGTTTCTCGGACATGAAGTTCCGCGCGCTCGCCACGTCGCCCGACGAGTTCAACGCGTGGGTCACCAAGGTACGCGCCTCGTCCGACCGTCTCGACATGGACCGCTATCACGCGATGTCGGCGCCTACGGAGAAGGAGCCGGTGCGCTACTTCTCGTCGGTCGATCCGAAGCTCTTTCACAACATCATTGCCCGATACAACAACGGTAACGTCCTCGACAACATGAACGACGCCAACTGTGCGCCTAAGGGTAAGGGGTAACGCATGTTCGGAAAACTTACGCTCGATGCGATTCCGTACCACGAGCCAATCATCGTGGGCGCAGGCATCTTCATGGCGCTCGTCGGGTTGGCCGTGCTCGGCACGGTCACCTATCTCGGCAAAGGGCGCTACCTGTGGACGGAATGGCTGACCTCCGTCGACCATAAAAAGCTCGGCATCATGTACATCATCGTGGCGATGATCATGCTGCTGCGCGGCTTCTCGGACGCGATCATGATGCGTCTGCAACAGGCGCTCGGCTATATGAGCCCTGGCTATCTGCCGCCGCATCACTACGACCAGGTGTTCACCGCACACGGCGTCATCATGATTTTTTTCATGGCGATGGCGTTCATGATCGGCCTGATGAACCTGATCGTGCCGCTGCAGATCGGCGCGCGCGACGTCGCGTTCCCCTTCATCAACTCGTTGAGCTTCTGGATGACCGCGGTCAGTGCGATTCTGATCAACGTGTCGCTGGTGATCGGTGAATTCGCACAAACGGGCTGGCTGGCTTATCCGCCGCTATCGGAATTGCAGTTCAGTCCGGGTGTCGGGGTCGACTACTACCTGTGGAGTTTGCAGTTGTCCGGTATCGGCACCTTGCTCACCGGCGTGAACTTCTTTGCGACGATCGTGAAGATGCGCGCCCCGGGCATGACCTGGATGAAGATGCCGGTGTTCACGTGGACCGCGCTCTGCACCAACGTGCTGATCATGGCCTCGTTCCCGATCCTGACCGTGACGCTCGCGCTGCTCGGTCTGGACCGTTACCTCGGCATGCACTTCTTCACGAACGACGGCGGCGGCAACGCCATGCTGTACCTGAACCTGATCTGGGCATGGGGTCACCCGGAGGTGTACATCCTGATCCTGCCGGCGTTCGGTATTTTCTCGGAAGTCGTGGCCACCTTCGCCAAGAAGCCGCTGTTCGGCTACAAGACGATGGTGTGGGCGACCTGCGCGATCATGGTGCTGTCGTTCCTCGTGTGGCTGCACCACTTCTTCACGATGGGTTCGGGCGCTGACGTCAACGCGTTCTTCGGCATTGCGACGATGGTGATTGCGATTCCGACCGGCGTGAAGGTGTTCAACTGGCTGTTCACGATCTACAAGGGCCGCCTGGAATTCACCACGCCCGTGCTGTGGACGATCGGTTTCATGATCACGTTCACGATCGGCGGGATGACCGGCGTGATGATGGCGATCCCGGGCGCGGACTTCGTGCTGCACAACAGCCTGTTCCTGATCGCTCACTTCCACAACGTGATCATCGGTGGCGTGCTGTTCGGTTATCTGGCCGGTTTCAACTACTGGTTCCCGAAAGCGTTCGGTTTCAAGCTGAACGAGAAACTCGGCAAGGCTGCGTTCTGGTTCTGGCTGGTCGGCTTCTACGTCGCCTTCATGCCGCTGTACGTGCTCGGCTTCATGGGCATGACGCGTCGTCTGAACCATTACGACAATCCGGCATGGCATCCATGGCTGATCCTCGCTGCGTTCGGCGCAGGGCTGATCGCCATCGGTATTGCCTGCCAGTTGGCGCAGTTGTACGTCAGTATCCGCGACCGCAATCTGCCGGAAAATCGCGACGTCTCGGGCGATCCGTGGGATGGTCATACGCTGGAATGGGCGATGAGCTCGCCGCCGCCGGTGTACAACTTCGCGCTCATCCCGACGGTGCGCAAGCTGGACGCGTTCACCGATATGAAGTCGCGTAAAACGCAGCAAAAAGAGCCGGTGTATCGCGACATTCATATGCCGTCGAATACGTCAGCGGGTCTGCTGGTTGGCCTGTTTTCGCTGGCGCTCGGTTTCGCCGGTGTGTGGCACATCTGGTGGCTTGCGATCGTCGGCCTGGTCGGCGCGATCGGCACGGTGATCGTCTATAGCTTCCAGGACAACGACGGCTATTACATCCCGGCCGACACGGTCGCGTTGATTGAAGAAAAACGCGCCGGCGCTGGTGCCCACATTGCGGTAGAGGTGGACTGATGCTACAGAAGACTATTGCGGTTCAGCCGCATCTCGCGCCGGACCATGTGCCGTCGCAATCGGTATTCGGTTTCTGGCTGTACCTGATGACCGACTGCATCATCTTTGCCGCGCTCTTTGCCGTATTCGCGGTGATGGGCCACCAGTTCGCGGGTGGCCCGACCGGCAAGGATCTGTTCGAGATCCCAGGCGTCGCGCTTGAAACCTCGATGCTGCTGCTGAGCAGTATCACGTACGGCTTCGCGATGCTGGGCGCGCACAAGAACAGGAAGAGCGTGCTGCTCTTCTGGCTCGGCGTGACGTTCCTGCTGGGTCTCGCGTTCCTCGTGCTGGAAATGCGCGAGTTCTCGCACCTGATCGCAGAGGGTGCGGGTCCGAGCCGCAGCGCGTTCCTGTCGTCGTTCTTTACGCTGGTCGGCACGCACGGTTTGCACGTGACGTGTGGCCTGATCTGGATGGTGGTGCTCGCCGTGCAGGTGATGCGTCATCGCGATCTGACCGAACGCGACATGATTCGCCTGACGTGCCTGAGCCTGTTCTGGCACTTTCTGGACGTCGTGTGGATTGGCGTCTTCACCTTTGTCTATCTTGCGAGCGTGATCTAAATGGACCATAGGCATCACTCACACCTGGCACACCCGGACGAAGGACACGGGGGGGAAAGTCACGGCAGCTTCGGCAGCTATACGGTGGGTTTCATTCTCTCCGTCATCCTGACTGCCGCGGCTTTCGGTCTCGTCCTCAACGGGACGTTGACCGGCGAGAACGCTCTGCTTGCGATCGCAGGCCTCGCGTTCGTGCAGATCGTCGTGCATCTGATTTTCTTCCTGCACATGAACGCGTCGTCGGCACAGCGCTGGAACGTCATGGCGTTCGGCTTTACGGTGCTCACGGCCGTGATTCTGATCGTCGGGTCATTGTGGATCATGCATAACGTCAGCATGCACATGATGTCCCGCTAGGCGGAAAACGCCGTAGGTCGAGAAGAAGCCCCGCAAGGTGAAAACCTTGCGGGGCTTCTTCATGCATTCCGAAGGCGCACGATTCGGACACCGCGCCGCGATTCAGGATTGACCGGCCTCGAAACACACGTTAGCATCGTTTCCATGATCGCTTCTATCCATTCCCGTTCGCATTCTTTGCACGCATGCTGTTGCAGCCTGCCAAGGGGAGCGTGCGTCTAGCGAGTCGATCTGACCACGTCCGCGTCCCTGAGGCCACCCGTCACAAGACCGGTGGTTTTTTTGTTTCCTACACGCTCAACACCACAGGAATTCACATGCCACTCGTCCTGTACGACACCTGGTCGCGCGCCTTACGCGCTTTCACGCCGATTCAAGCGGACCATGTGGGCCTGTATTGCTGCGGCCCGACCGTGTACGACCACGCGCATATCGGCAACCTTCGAACCTACGTGTTCGAAGACGTGCTGCGACGCGTGCTGACATTGAACGGCTACGCCGTGCGGCACGTCGTCAATATCACCGACGTCGGTCATCTGGTTTCCGATGCCGACGAAGGCGAAGACAAAATGGAGAAGGGCAGCAGGCGGACCGGCGAATCGGCGTGGGCGATCGCCGAGCGATATACCGAAGCCTTCATGAACGACTGGCGCGCGTTGAACCTGCTCGAACCTGCCCTGTGGTGCCGCGCGACTGATCACATCGCCGAGCAGATCGACTTCATTGCCGAACTCGAACGCAAAGGCTATACGTACCGCACGGTCGACGGCGTCTACTTCGACACGAGCAAACAGGACGATTACGGCTTTCTCGCACGTCTCGATGTCGCTGGCCTGCAGGCCGGCAAGCGTGTTGCGCTGGGAGAGAAACAGCACGCGACGGATTTCGCGCTGTGGAAATTCAGTCCGCCGGACACCATGCGGCAAATGGAGTGGGAGAGCCCGTGGGGCAGGGGCTTTCCCGGCTGGCATATCGAATGCTCGGCGATGTCGGCAAAATACCTGGGCCCATGGTTCGATATTCATTGCGGCGGAGAGGATCACATCGCCGTGCATCACAGCAATGAAATCGCGCAGACTCAGGCACGGCATGGAACCCGCCTCGCGAACTTCTGGATGCACGGCCATTTCCTCACGCTGGACGCCGGCAAGATGTCGAAATCGGGAGGCGACTTCGTGCGTTTGCAGACGTTGATCGATCGAGGCATCGATCCGCTCGCCTATCGCTACTTATGCCTCGGCGCGCATTACCGGAGCACGCTGCGCTTCAATCTCGACGCGCTCGATGCCGCGCAATCCGCGTTGGACCGTTTGCGTCGAGCTTATGTGCAATGGCCGGAAGGAGGCACGCCCGATGCAAATAGCGTCGAACGTTTCAAGGCTGAGGTCGATCAGGATCTGAATCTGCCGCGCGCGCTTGCTGTTCTGTGGGATGTGGTGAGAAGCGATCTCCCGGCGGCGACGCGCCGTGCGACGGTCGATCGATTCGACGCCGTGCTCGGACTTCGGCTTGCCGACTGGAAGGAAGAAGTGCCTGATATTCCCGCCGATATCGCGCTTCTCTTCGATGAGCGTGAAAAGGCCCGCGCGGCTAGGGACTGGAATGAGGCTGATCGACTGCGTGAGCGATTAGGAGCCGAGGGCTGGATAGTGGAAGACGGTCCGGGTGGGCAGGTGCTGCGTCCGCGCGAGACAGCGAAGTAACGATATCCCGGCGTGGCGGCACTCAGGCTTTTTCAGGCCGGGCGGCTGCCGTGCCCGCATAGCCGACGGCGCATCGCCAGAATTGAACGTCGATCTGTGCGTGCAAAGCGGGGCCATGAAAGTAGACGGGCCGCCATGCTGGCCCGTCTATCTTCATGCGGTTTCTTGCGTGGCCTAAAGCGGCACCACCACCGGCTCAGAGTGGCAAGGCGGCTTGCCGTATGGAAAATGGACAGGCCCACAACCCCAATGGATCGGCGGACACTCCCAGCCACGCCGAACGACGACAGGTGGCATCATTCCGCCGGGGCAAGCCGGCGGCGCTTCTCGCGTGAGGCAGGCGATGCCGCCGCGGACGGATTGCGAAGCCGAGCGATCGAGTTCGTCGACGCAGGGCAGGTCTTTGAGGACTAGCGCTTTCATGGTGGATCTCCGGCAAGGTTGGATTGGCAGTGAGCCCGGGTAGCGCCGCGCTCATTGGTTCCCATTGCACACACCATGCCATCCACCGCAACGCCGCATGCCGCCCACATCCGCCGGTCTCGCGAGCGCAAGATGGTTGAGATACACCGACTCGTGACGCTACGATGTTGGCGCACTACCAACAGCTACGGTCGGTATGGCGAACGAGACCGACCGTCTCGCGGTCGGATATCGCGTGCCGATCGATCCCGCCTTCGAGTAACGTCGAGTACCGGGTCGAGTAACGGCGCGCGTCCTCAACCCTGCACACCGCGCCATCCGGCGAGCAGCGCGGGCAAGTCGGCCATGTCCCGAAAGACGTGAACCGCGCCCGCGCCATGCAAGGCCGTGGCGCTGCTGTGGCTCAGTTCTTTCGGACAATAGCCGAACACGGTGGCACCGGCGGCCACGCCTGCAGTCACGCCCGTGACGGTATCGTCAACTACTGCGCAACGTTGCGGTGCTACGCCCAGGCTGGCGGCCGCGGCGAGATAGACATCGGGATACGGCTTGTTGCGCGGTGTTTCGTGACCGCTGGAGATGCGCCCTTCAAAGCAGTCGAGAATGCCGGCCTTCACCAGTTGCAATTCCACTTTGATGCGATCGGCGCCGGACGCGACAGCAATGCGTCCGTTGAGCGACGCGTAAAGCGCGCGCACTGCCGACGCCGCGCCATCGATCGCCACCAGCTCGCGATCGAGCGCCTCATTGCGGCGCGCACGAAATTGCATGAGCCAATCCGTCGTAATCGCGAAGCCGGTGCGCGCTTCGATGAGTGCGGCTTCATCCCTGACGGCCTTGCCGACAAAAATTTGCATCGCCTCTTCAACGCTCAATTGCCAGCCTAACTCGCCGAGCATCTCGGTCAGCACGCGGTTGGTGATGGGTTCGGAGTCGACGAGCACGCCGTCGCAGTCGAAGAGTACGGCGTCGAAAGGGAAATCGGCCATCGGGCAGGGTATGGATAGAGGTCGCGGAACCGGCAAGGATACCTCACCGGCTCGCGCGACGCTGCGCAACGGCCCTGGTGGGAATCAGGACCCTGCAGCCTTGTACCCGTCACTCAGCGTTTTCATAAACGCGATGATGTCCTGAATATCCTGATCCGTCATGGCCGGCTGATCCCCGAACTTGCGATCGAACGGCGCATCGGCAACGTCGACATTGGCGTGATACTGGGCCGGCAGATCGTTGTACTTCTGTACCTTGCCCGAAGCATCGCGCGGATAGATCTTCTCAGGCGCCGTGTTGCGCAAGTTGTAGAAGTCCATGACTTGCTTGAGGTCGTGATACACGCCGTTGTGGAAGAACACCTTGCGCTCGGCAGCATTGCGCAGGGTCGGCGTCAGGAACATCCCGCAGTACTGCGTCTCCTTCGTCATGTCGTCGCGGAATGGCCCGCACACGCCCATATCGAAGAACTTCGGATCCTTGTTCGCTGGAATGGCCGGATTCCGCGGCACGCCAAGCGCCTCGTACTGAGTGTCGGTAAACACGGGCGGCAAGCCATCCTTGCTAGGCTGACTCAAATGGCAGCCCGCACAATTAGCCTTGTCCTTATCGTTGAACAACTGCAAGCCGTGCAATTCAGCATGGGTCAGCCGCGCTTTACCTTCGAGCCAGTAATCGTACTTGCTGGTAAAGGCATGGAACGACTGATCCTCGGTCTGATACCGTCCCACCGCGAACATGGCTTCCGAGATCAGCAGGCTCGGATTATTGACGACGCCCGGCCCGAAGATCTGTTTGAACTGGTCCAGATATCTGGTTTGCAGCAGCTTGCGCGCGACATCCTCTTGCGTCGCGTTGGCCATCTCCACCGGATTCATCAGCGGGCCGATCGCCTGGATTTGCAGCGTATCGGCGCGGCCGTCCCAGAACAGTCCGCCTTGCGGCACCATCGCCGGGGCGGCGGGCGCGGCAAGCGCCGTCTTCTGTGCGCGCTGCACGCCGGCGGCCTGTGTCGCCAGTTGGGTCATATCGACGGGCACGTCGGTATCGCCCTGATCCGGCCCGATGCTGAACGGCGCCTGGCGGTACAGATACGTCAACGACGGCGGCGGCCGGTAGCCGGCCTGATCCATGTGCGGGCCGCCGAGTTGAACCGGGAACGCGTTATCCGGGGCGTACGAATGCTGTGGCGAGTGGCACGACGCACACGATTGCGTACCCGATGCCGACAACGTCTTGTCGAAGAAAATCTGTTTGCCGAGCAACGCAACCGCGCTCAGCGGCGCGTCTTGCGGACGCATCAAATGAATCGGATGAGGATTCGCGCCGGTGATTTCCTCGACGATCGAGCCAACTGCGGGCGGCATCCGTTCCGGGTGGGCGAGCGCGTACGCGCAGACCACGACGAGCGCGAGCACGATGCCGGCGGCGCTCCACGCAAGCAGCCTGAGCCAGGCGCGACGGGTAATGACGGGGCCCGGCTCACCGCCGGCAGGCAGATGCGGGGGCAGCAAGGCGTCTGAAGGATGATTCATGGCGGTAGTGACAAGTAATTCGATCAGGTGCGATCAAAAAGCAAATCGAGCCAGCACGTTCGCACTGGCTCGACGCCCAACTACAGCTTGATGTGTTTCCTGCTCTTCCTCGCGCTGCGCTTCGTGTCGTCATGCACGAGCAGCGCTCGTACACGACGTGACGGCAGGCGCACCGGAAGGGCAGTCCGCTCGTTTGCGGGTCAGCTAGCCGGCGGCGCCGACAGTTTCGTACCCAGGTTCTCATCCAGATACACCGTCGGATTGTTGCCTGAGCCCGAGAAGTTGAACATGTTCATGATGCTGCCCGCCGTTGCATCGAACGAACCGTTGCCAATTCGTTGACCGCCGAGCCAATTGTCCTCGATGAACTTGACCACGGACGCCTGGGTGATCGGCGTATCGTCGACGAAGTTGACCTTCGCCCACGGCGACACCACGATAAACGGCGTGCGCGTACCCGGGCCGCAACGGCCGTTCACCGCACCGCCATTCACACCCTGCGGTTGAACCGCGCCTGTTGCCGTGCACTGGCCCGTGCCGCTCAGGTTGTCGGTGCCGGCGATCGTTGCGCCGCCCGCGGATTGCGCCGTGGTCGAATCGAACGACGAGCTCGTCGGTGCCATGTAGCGGTGATCGTACCAACCGTCCGAATCGTCGTAGGCGATGATCACGGCGGTGTTCTTCCAGTCAGGCTGTTGCTGCAGGAAGTTGATCACCTTCGTGACGAAAGCCTGTTCGTCGATCGGGTCCGAGTTGCCCGGGTGACCGTCGCCGACTGCCGGCGCTTTCAGGAAGCTCACCGACGGATAGTTGCCAGCCTTCACCGCGGCGAAGAAGTCGTCGGTGTCGTACTGGTGGTGAACCGGCGTTGCCGTGTTGTCGAGCGGATCGGTCGCGCCGATCAGTGCCGTCGAAGTCGGACGTGTGTGCTTGAGGTTGGCCGTGCTGGCGTAGTACTGGAACCACGCGTGATGTTGCACGTAGTCGACCTTGGTCGCGTTCAGCACTTGCGAGAACGTCGAGCGTGCGCAACCGGTCGTGCCGTTGGTATTGGTGGTCGTCAGATTGAAGCCGCCCATGAAGCCGCCCCACGTCAGGCCCTTCGCGTTGAGCAGGTCGCCGATGTTCTTCGATGTCATCGCACCCGTCACCGCGCTGCCTGCCGCGATCGTGCAGACGTCACCGGTCGGGTCCAGGTCGCCGACCATCGTGAAGCCGCCGGCCGAGTCAGGAATCGCGTTGGCCGAGGTTCCGCCCGTCACCACGACACCATTATTCTGGCCCGAGATGACTTCGAGTGCGCCAGGCGTCGACGGACCATACGTGTCCGTGTACGCGTTCTGGTTCATCGCGAAGTTCTGCGCGTAGTTCCACATTGCCGTGACCGTGTTGCCGTCGAAGTAACCGAGCACCTGGCCCTTCGTGGCGAACGCGCCGGTGCTGCCGGCAATGGTCGAACCCGACGCCGTGAACAGCGGGAACGAGTCCATCGCGCCGTTGTTATACGCGAGCTGTTCCGCGGCATACGCGTGGTTCTGGCTCGACGTATTGGCTTGCGAACGATCGAGACGGAACGGCAGCAGGTCGGCGGCCGGCAGGCCGAGACCCGCGATCGTCACCGCGCCGACCGTGCGGCCTGCCGTGTTCGGTGAGGTCGACAGCGCGTTCGGGTTCGCTGCGATCAGGTTGTTGGTGCTGAGGTTGTTGACCGACGGCGTGCCTGCGGCCGCACTGAATTGCGGCTCGCCGACCGGGTTGTTGGCTTGCGGGTAGGTTGCGAAGTAGTGGTCGAACGAGACGTTCTCGCCGAAGATCACCACCACGTGTTTGATCGGCGTGGCCGTCGTGACGGCATCCTGCGCCGACACCGAGACTACCGGCGTCGATGCAGCCGCCGGCGCGGACGCCGTCGAGTTCACGCTATTGTTGCCGCAAGCTGCGAGCGCAAGCATCGCGGCAAACGGGATGGGTAAGAGGGTTCTACGGAACATGTGACTGGCTCCAGATTCGACTTCGCCGTTCAGCGTTTCCAGTAATGCACGTGTGGATGTTCGCTGGGGATATTGTTAGAAATACAGCTAAGGTGTCTTACCGCTAGAAACTGGGCGCATTGAAACACCCGCTGATTAAGATTTGAGGGCGCGAACATTACGTCACCTATCGGCTGCCATTCATTTCAATAACGTTTGCTGTCGTTCCGCTTGCGCGGGGCCGAGGTGTAAAGGCTGTTCTGGCCTCCACGATTCGCATGCTTGCGCGCGATTCTTTCAATGACAATCAAAGCGACGGATTTTTCGGGCTACTGCGTTCAAGAAGAAACGCAGCCGCTTCTGGCTTCAGTTCTTATGGGAGAAACCAACATGACATCGACCAAACCGGTCCGCCTTCTGACTTCCGTGCTCGCTGCAGCGATTACGTGCGCTGCCGCACTGACGGCTGCGCCGGCCTTCGCGCAGGCGGTGATCGTCGCGCCGATGGCGCCGCCGCCGCCGCGCGTCGAAGTGATGCCGGCGCCGCGTGCCGGCTACGTCTGGGATCACGGCCGCTGGCGTTGGGACCACGGCCGTTATGTGTGGGTGCCGGGCCACTGGCAGCCGGTGCGCGTCGGCTATCGCTGGGTGCCGGGGCATTGGGTGCAGCGCGGACCTAACTGGCGCTGGGTCGAAGGCCATTGGGCCTGAACGTTGAGCACCGTGGTGCTCTTACGCGCGCTGTGGAGTCGCATGCCTTGAGCGAACGGGATCCCGATGCGGAATTGCTCGAGGGGGTGGCCCGGCAAGACCCGGCCGCCGTCCGCTCGCTCGTCGCGCGCAAGCTGCCGCGTCTGCTCGCACTCGCCACGCGCATGCTGGGAGACCGCATGGAAGCGGAAGACGTGGCGCAGGAGGTCTTCGTGCGGATCTGGAAACAGGCTTCGCGCTGGCGGGAAGGCGAGGCGAAGGTCGATACGTGGGTCCATCGTGTCGCGCTCAATCTTTGCTATGACCGTCTGCGCGGCCGCCGCGAAGTCCCGCAAGACGACATGCCCGACGAGATCGACCCCGCCGCGTTGCCCGACGCCGCGCTTGAAGCGCGCGCCCAGGACAAGCGCGTTCGCGAGGCGCTCGCCGCATTGCCGGCACGACAGCGCGAGGCGCTGGTGCTGAATTACTACCAGGAGATGTCGAACATCGACGCTGCCGCCCTGATGGGCATCACGGTCGATGCGCTGGAAAGTCTGCTGGCACGTGCGCGCCGCAATCTGCGCGCCCAACTGGCCGGCAGCGGCCTTAGCAAGGACAAGTCATGACGCCCGAAAGATTCCATCAGATCGTCGAAGCCTACGGCGCCGATCCGCGCCGCTGGCCGCAACAGGAACGCGCGGCGGCAGAGGCCTGGGCCGCGGCGCATCGTGCCGAGGCCGACGCGTTGCTGGCGGACGCGGCCGGCATCGATGCATGGCTGGCCGCCGACAAGGTCGATCCGCCTGGCGCGGCATTGCAGCAGCGCATCATCGGCAGCGCACCGGTACGGCGGCCGAGCGCACCACGCCGGAAATTTTGGTGGTCGGGTGCGGCGGTGGCAGGCGTCGGCGTGCTGGGCGGAGTGGCCGGCGCCTTCGCGGTCTCGTTCTTTGTGTTGACGGGGACGGTTCCGCAAATGCACGAGTCCTCTTATTTAACTTCGAGTTTCGGTGGTTCGTCCGCCGATTGGAGCGGCGAATGAACGGCCGGTCATGGAAAATCGTGCTGGTGGCTTCGCTGGTGCTCAACGTGTTTCTGCTGGGCGCGATTGTCGGGGGTGCTTATCAATGGTTTGCGGCGCATGGCGCGACTACCACGGTGCTGGCGCAGCAGCGCACGGCGTTGCGCTTTGCTGCCGAAACGCTGCCGGCCGAGCGTCAGAAGGCGTTTATCGACGGCCTGAAGAATGCGCGCCGCGAGGGCAAGCAGTTTGCCCGCGAGGGCCGTGAGGGACGTCACGAAGTGTTGCGTTTGCTCGCCGCGCCGCAGTTCGATCGCGCGGCACTGGACGCAGCGTTGGCCCGCACGCGTGAGGCCGACAGCAGCTTGCGCGCGCAAGTGGAGGGCAGTGTGGCGGATTTTGCGGCGACGCTGTCGCCTGAGGAGCGCATCCAATTCGCCGACAGCCTGAAGCTGCGCGGACAGTGGCGTGAACCGCAGCAGGCCGCCAACGCGAACAAACCACCGAAGCCGGCCGCAAGTGAATCTTCGAGTGAATCGTCGGGCGAATAAAAAATTCTGAACGGCCGCGACGGATTTGAGCGTGGCGGTCGTTTAAAGAAATATCCAACGCCCAAGAGGATGGTATGGCCACATCACCGAACATGAATGCCGCGGCGATTGCGCTGAACCGCTTCGGCCTCGGCGCGCGTGCCGACGATACGCCGCCCGCCGACCCGAAGGGATGGCTGCTCGCGCAGTTCGAGCAATATCAGCCGCGGCCTGCTGCGTGGGCGAACCAGCCTGATTCGGTGGCACTGTCCGGCGAACTGGCACAGCAGCGCATGCAGCTGAATCAACTGAACCGGCAGACCCAGCAGAACGTCAACGAAGGCGCATCCGCCAATCAGACGAATGCGCAGACCAACCCGCAAACTACCGGGCAAGACGTATCAGAAACCGCCGCACAAACTGCTAAGCAAGCCGAACGAAAAGCGCTGCGCGGCGAAATTCTCGACATGTACCGTTCCTCGGTGAACGCGCGGGTCGCAAGCGCGCTGACCACAGAGACGCCTTTCATCGAGCGGCTGGTTCATTTCTGGGCGAATCACTTCGCGGTGTCGACGGAAAAGCCCGCCGTCGCGGCACTGGCCGGTTCATTCGAAGCGGAAGCGATCCGCCCGCACGTGCTTGGTCGATTTGAAGACATGCTGGTCGCGGTCGAACGTCATCCGGCCATGCAGTTGTTTCTCGATCAGACGCGTTCGGTTGGGCCGGACAGCATGGCGGCCATGCGCGCCGCAGAGCGCAATCCGAACGTCAAACGCGGTCTGAATGAGAATCTGGCGCGCGAAATCATGGAGTTGCACACGCTCGGCGTGCGCAGCGGCTATAGCCAGGACGACGTCACCGAATTCGCCCGCGCACTGACTGGCTGGAGCCTTGCCGGCAATCCGGGTAATCCTGGCAACCCGCGCGGGCAGGGTCTGCAGACGAACGCCGCGCCAGGCACCTTCGTGTTTCGCGTCGCGCTGCACGAACCGGGTTCGCGAACCATCATGGGCCGCCGCTACGACCAGCCGGGAGAAAAGCAGGCGCTGGCGATCCTGCACGACCTCGCGAGCGCGCCCGCGACGGCGCAGCACATCGGCGGCAAGCTTGCCCGTCACTTCGTCGCGGACAATCCGCCGCCGGACGTAAGCGAGCGATTGGCGAATGCGTTCGCGCGCAGCGGCGGCGATCTGCCGACCGTGTATCGGACGCTGCTCGACATGCCGCAGGCGTGGTCGCCGGCCGCGGTGAAGTTCAAGACGCCGTGGGAATGGACCATTTCTTCGATGCGCGGGCTCGGCTGGCAGGACATCGGCAACATGCAGGCCGCGCCCGTCCTGACGCAACTCGGTCAACCGGTATGGCGCCCGGGTTCGCCCGCGGGCTACGACGACATTGCCGCGAGCTGGGCGGCGCCCGATGCGCTGGTGCGCCGGGTCGAAGTGGCACAGCGTTTCGCGTCGCGGGTCGGCGACCGGCTCGATGCTCGCTCGCTCGGCCAGACCTTGCTGGCCGGCTCGCTCAGTGCGCCGACTGCCGCGGCCGTGTCGCGTGCCGAAAGCGCATCGACGGCGATCGCCCTGTTGCTGGTCTCGCCGGATTTTCAACGGAGATGAACGCCATGTTTTCACGCCGCAAATTTCTCAGCGTGGCCGCTGCAGGCGCGGGCGCGATTCTCGTATCGCCACAGATCGCGTTTGCCAGCGTCGCCACGGATCGCCGCTTCGTGTTCGTGATCCAGCGCGGTGCGGCCGATGGCCTGAACATCGTCGTGCCGTACGCCGAACCCGCCTACGCGACACTGCGCGGTGCGCTTGCGATCGATGCATCCAAGGCGACCCGGCTCGACGGCACCTTCGCGCTGCATCCCTCGCTGGTGCAGACCGCCGCGATGTATGCGGATCGTCAAGCGCTGTTCGTGCACGCGGTAGCGTCGCCGTATCGCGACCGCTCGCACTTCGACGGGCAGAACGTGCTGGAGACCGGCGGCACCTCGCCGTATCAGATGAAGGACGGCTGGCTGAACCGGCTCGTCGCATCGATGCCCGCTACGCGCGAGAATGCGATCGCCTTCGCGCCGACCGTGCCGATGGCGCTGCGCGGCAACGCGCCGGTAACCTCGTACGCGCCCTCGGGGTTGCCGCAGGCGCCTGACGATCTGCTCATGCGGGTCTCGCAGTTGTACGACCAGGATGCGCAATTGCGCCCGCTATGGGAGTCGGCCATGACCGCACGCGGACTCGCGGGCGACGCCGGAGCGCGTCAGGACCCGCCGAGCCTCGGCAAGCTCGCCGCTGGTTTTCTGTCACGCGACGATGGCCCGCGCATTGCGATGATCGAAACAGGTGGCTGGGACACGCACACCGCGCAGAACGCACGCCTCGCCAATCAGTTGAAAGCGCTCGACACGATGCTCGCGGCGTTGCGCGACGGCATGGGGCCTTTGTGGAGCAAGACCACCGTGGTGGTGGCAACCGAGTTCGGCAGAACCGCCGCCGCCAACGGCACCGGGGGCACCGATCATGGCACCGGCTCGGTGGCGATGATGCTGGGCGGCGCGGTGGCGGGCGGACGTGTGCTGGCCGACTGGCCTGGCCTGAAACCGGGCGACCTATACGAAGCGCGCGACCTCAAGCCGACGGTGTCGCTGGATGCGTTGCTCGCCGGCGCCGCAAGCGAAAGCCTCGGACTCGATCCGCAGCGTACGGCCGCCACATTGTTCGGCCAGACCGGGGCCATGCGCCCGATCACAGGGCTCGTGCGCGCATAAGCTGAAAACCGCCAGAACGACAGGCAGCGCCGCAAATTGGCTCTTGCGGCGCTACCTGTCGAAACTGGTCGTCGTTCGTCAATCGTCAGACGCGATCAACCCCCACCGCCGCCGCCCTGCGTGCCGAGCGTCAGCTTGTTGTTCACCGACGTCACGCCTGCAACGCCCTTGGCCACTTCCTCAGCTTGTGGGATTTGCGCGCCATCGGGCACCGTTCCAGTTAACGTCACCGCACCGCTGCGCGCCTTGACAAACACGTTCGACACATCAAAACCCTGCGCTTTGCCCAAAGCTTTGCGCACGGCCAGACCCAACTTGCGGTCCGTGCTCTTCATCGCTTTCGAATTCGGAGCCGGTGCCATCATGCTGCCCGACGCCATCGCGTCGCTCGACTGGGCATAGGCGCTGGACGCAGTCGCCACACACAATGCGATGCCGAGCGCCTTCAAAAGATTGACTGTTTTCACGTTTTCTCCATTCCTCGAAAAGTTGATTTCGCATCGTTGCATGCAAAAAACACGCGCCTGCAAGCACTTTGCAGCCCGCATGGAGCCTCCGGTCTTGTAGAAGAGTGACGTCGTGAAGCTCCCGGCGCGCTTAAACAATACTCCAGCAAACGCGCGAGCGTTGAAAAAACTGACCTGGCCGCCCGTCGCCCGATTCGCCTATCATGACGGCTTCGATCATCCGGGGCGAACCGCAGATGTCTGATGGCGTACAGCAACAACTACTCGAACCGCGCACGGATGCCGCTGCATCGTCGATCGATTATGGCTTGTGGGCACTGACCTTCAGCTACGTACTGAGTCAGTTTTTCCGTAGTTATATCGCTGTGATTTCCACCCAGTTGATCGGTGATTTTCATTTCTCTCCGCAAATGTTCGGCTGGTTCGCGGGCTCGTTCTTCCTCGTGTTCGCCATCGCGCAACTGCCGGTCGGCGTCATGTTCGACCGCTACGGCGTGCGCGGACCGACCGCGCTTTTGATGGGCATCGGCGCCGTGTGTGCCGGCATCCTTTCGATGACGACGAGCGCAACAGTGGCGCTTATGGCGCAAGCCGGCATCGGACTGGGTTGCGCGCCGATCTTTATGGGGCTGCTCAACTACGTGCTCCATACCGGCCACGGCACGCGCAATGTACGCGCTGTCACGACCGCGAGCGCGATCGGCATGGCGGGCGCATTGCTGGCCGCATTTCCTCTGAGCCGTGCGACGGCCAGCTTCGGCTGGCGTCCGGTCATGGTTACCGCTTCGTTGGCCATGCTATGCGCGACGCTTGGCGTCGTATGCTTCGTGCGCCGGCGCGATGCAGCCGTGCATGAACAGAGCCTCGCTGCATCGCAACATGCGGCAAGCGCGGTGAAACGGCGCACCGGCTTCTGGACCTTGATGCCGGCCTGCCTCGCGCTCTCGGTCGGCAGCACGTTCCGTACGTCATGGGGTGGGCCGTATCTCGCCGACGTCTACGGCTTCGACGTTATCGCGCGCGGCAATGCAATGACCATCACCAGCGTGATCGGGATCGCCGCATCCTTCTGTATTCCGGTGGTCGTGCGGTTCTGTGCACCCAAGCTTATTTCGTTGCTGTGGCTGATTGCCGGCGTGCTGGCGGCACTGGTGCTCGCGGTCAGTCCGGACGGCAGCTGGGGTATCAGTGTCGCGTTGATCTGCGTATTGTTCTCGGTCGGCTCGATCCATCCGCTCGTGATGTCGCAAGCGCGTGCCATCATTGCACCGCGCCGGCTCGGGCTCGGTCTGGGCCTGCTCAACAGCCTCGTTTTTCTCGGCGTGGCGCTGACCAGCAGTTGTTTCGGCTGGATCGCGGGTGTCGCCAAACGGGTGCATCTATCGAACGCGGGGATCTATTCGGCGTTGTTTGCCGTGACGGTCGTGCCGCTTGCGATCGGCGCGGTCGTTTACTTTTTCAGTCCAGTGGTATCCGCGCCGACCGAAGAAGTCTGAGCGGTTTTTTGCGTTTGTCTATAATTCCGCAGCCCGGAACACTCTCTATCCGGGCTATGGTTTGTCCTTCGGATGGTGCCGTTTCGCGGGAGCGCGTTTCATTTTGAGCAAAACCAATCAAAGCCCGATCGATAACCCGGTCGAGGACCCGAGCGCGGGAGACGGCGAGCAAACACCCGCTGCATCCGTCAGCGCAAATTCGGTTCTCGCGAGCCGGACGGCGCACGAGGCGCACAAGGACGACCGGCATTTCGTCACGGCACTCGCGCGCGGGCTCGAGGTGCTGGCGTGTTTTCGCTCAGGCGACAAATCGCTGAGCAATCAGGAACTCGCATTGCGCTGCAAGCTGCCGAAATCGACGGTATCGCGTCTGACCCACACGCTGACGCTGCTCGGCTATCTGATTCATTTGAAAGAGAGCGGCAAATACCGGCTTGGCACGGCCTCGCTCGCGCTGGGCAGCGCGATGCTGGCCCGGCTCGATGTCCGCAAGATCGCCCGGCCGGTGATGCAGGAATTGGCTGATGTCATCGGCGCAACCGTGTCGTTGGGTACGCGCGACCGGCTCTCGATGATCTATGTGGAAAATTGCCGGGCCTCGGTTGCGCTCACGCTGACGCTAGAAGTCGGTTCGCGTATTCCGGTCGCCACGTCCGCGATTGGCCGGGCGTGGCTCGCGGCGATCCCTGAACACGATCGTCTCAGCTTCATGGAGCAGGTGCGTGAGCTCGATCACGTCCAGTGGCCGAAAACCCGCCGCGGCATCGAGAATGCGCTCGAAGATTACCGCACGCTCGGCGTGACGACTTCGTTCGGGGACTGGCAGAAAGAGGTGAACGGCATCGCGCGTGCGTTCCAGCCGGGTGGTGAGCTGCCGATCATGGCGATCAATGTTGGCGGACCTTCGTTCAAGCTCTCGAAGGAATTCCTGCTCGAAGAAGTGCGGCCACGTCTGATCGACGTGGTGACGCAACTGGAAGTCGCGCTGTCGCATTGAGCAGTGTCTGGCGGTATCAAGCGGCATCGAAAGCCGCATTGAGCGGCAGCGCTTAGAACCACTGAGGCGCCATGCTGAGCGTCGTATCGTCGAGACTGCGCAACGTGGCGAGCATCAGCGAGACGCGCGGCAATTCCCAATGGAAGAACCATTGGCAAGCATGCAGCTTGCCGCGATAGAAGTCACCGTCGGCCTGGCTCTTCGCTTCAGGCAGCGCGGCGCTCGCAACGATCGCCTGCCGCAACCACGTCCACGCAATCACGATATGACCGAACGCTTCGAGAAAAGCATTCGCGTTGGCGAGCGCGCGTTCGCTTTCGCTGGAGAGCTTGGGCAATAACGCTTCGACCGTGCTGGCCAATTCGCTCCATGCCTGGTTGAGTGAATCGGCATACGCTTGCAGCGCCGGATGAACGCGAGCCGAGTCGACGCTGCGCTGTATTTCACGCCCCAACAGCTTCAGCGCCGCGCCCTGTTTCATCACGACTTTGCGGCCGAGCAGATCGATCGCCTGGATACCGTGCGTGCCTTCGTGAATCAAGTTCAGGCGATTGTCGCGGTAGAACTGCTCGACCGGATATTCACGCGTATAGCCATAGCCGCCGTGAATCTGGATCGCCAGACTATTCGCTTCGAGGCACCACTGCGAGGGCCACGACTTCACCACCGGCGTCAGCAGATCGAGCAGCAGGCCCGCTTCGGCGCGTGCGGTGTCGCTCTCGCCGGTGTTCTGTTCGTCGACGAGGCGCGCCGCGTACAGGCACAGCGCGTAGGCGCCTTCCACATAAGCTTTTTGTGCGAGCAGCATGCGGCGCACGTCAGCGTGTTCGATCAACGGCAATTGCGGATCGAGCGGATTCTTGTTATCCGGGCGACGTCCTTGCGGCCGTTCGCGCGCGTAATCGAGCGATGCCAGATAGCCGCGATAGCCGAGCATGACCGCACCGAGGCCGACGCCGATGCGTGCCTCGTTCATCATGTGGAACATATACGCGAGACCGTGATGCGGTTCGCCCACCAGCTCGCCGATGCATTCGCCGCGCTCGCCGAACGACAGCATCGTCGACGTGGTGCCGCGCCAGCCCATCTTGTGAATCAAACCCGCGAGCGCGACGTCGTTGCGCGCACCGCGGCTGCCGTCGTCATTCACATGGAATTTCGGCACTGTGAAGAGCGAGATGCCTTTGACGCCCGGCGGCCCGCCGGGAATGCGCGCCAGCACCAGGTGAACGATGTTCTCGCTCAACTCGTGATCGCCGCCCGAAATGAAAATCTTGTTGCCGCGGATCGAATAGGTGCCGTCTTCGTTAGGCGTTGCACTGGTGACGAGGTCCGAGAGGCTCGAGCCCGCTTGCGGCTCGGTCAGCGCCATTGTCCCGAACGCGCGGCCTTCGAATAAGGCCTGCAGATACTTGCGTTTCTGCGCGGCGCTGCCGAAGCGCTCGATCACGTTCGCATTCGCCGTGGTCAGCATCGCGTAAGACGAGGTGGCGATGTTGGCGCTCTTGAAGAGCGACAGGCACGCAAAGGCAATCACCGAGGGCAACTGCATGCCGCCCCATTCGTAGTCTTTGCCTGCCGCAAGGAAACCGGCGGAGCGGAACGCGTCGAGTGCGTCTTTGACCTCGGCGGGCATCGTGACGCGTTGACCGTCGAATTGCGGTTCGTGCTCGTCCGAAAGACGGTTGTGCGGCGCGAACTTTTCGGCGGCGACCGCATGAGCGGTTTCGAGCGCCGCGTTGAAAGTCTCACGAGTGTGGTCGGCGTGGCGCGCGCGCTGCGTGAGCGTCTCGGCCTCGAGCACCTCGAACAACTGGAATTCCAGATCACGCGAGTTGATGATCAGCGCATCTTGCATGGGAGAAGACCCGTCCAAAGGTAAGCCGCTATGCAGAACAACTACGCGACAAGCGCGGAAACCCACGAAATCGCATAGACGCGGCTCGATTGAAAAGTGCGGTATTCGGGTAAGTCCCGATGACCCGCCCATCGTCGATGCATGTCAGTTTAAATCAAAAGTGAATGAGCGTGCTTTTATTTACAGGCTGAATTTCGGCACGTATGATGGTTGGAAAATCTGGAATGAAAGTCTGCATTGCAGAACAACCTGGAGGAGCGTCGTAATGTCTGTGAAAGACCTGTTTCAACTGGACGGCAAGGTTGCACTGATCACCGGAGGCTCGCGCGGGCTAGGCCTGCAAATGGCTGAAGCACTCGGAGAAATGGGCTGTCGCGTGGCGATCACCGCGCGTAAGGCCGATGAACTCGCCGAAGCAAAAATGCATCTGCAAAGCCGGGGTATCGAAGTACAGACCATCGTCAACGATCTGCAGCGCTTCGAGGGTATCCCCGGTCTCGTGGACGAAGTGCTCGGCCTGCATGGCAGCATCGACATTCTCGTGAACAACGCGGGCGCGACATGGGGCGCACCTGCCGAGGACTATCCCGACGAAGCGTGGCACAAGGTGATGAATCTGAATGTCCATGCGCCGTTTTTTGTCGCTCGTGAAGTCGGCAAGCGCAGCATGATCCCGCGTCGTGCGGGCAAGATCATCAACATCGCGTCGGTGGCGGGGCTGAAGGGTTCGCCACCCGGCATGAACACGATTGCGTACAACACCTCCAAGGCCGCGGCGATTAACTTCACGCGTGCGCTCGCCGCGGAATGGGGCAAGTACAACATCAACGTCAACGCGATTTGCCCGGGATTTTTCCCGTCGAAGATGTCGGCGGGCTTGCTCGACAAACTCGAAGACAACATCGTCTCGCGCACGCCGTTGCAGCGTCTCGGCGGCGACGAGGACCTCAAAGGTCCGATCGTGTTCCTCGCGAGTGAAGCGTCGCGTCATATCACGGGCCAGTATTTCGCGGTGGATGGCGGCTCGATCATTGTTTGATTGAGAGGTCTCGCATACGCTGCGTTTTGCGGACGGCCCTGACGAAGTGCACCGTAACGCCATTGCGAAGATGGAGCTTGGGCGCCACCTCGGTCGTTCTTGAAGCCGCTGATTCAACTGATTTCCCTGATTCATTAGCCAGCCGCGACCGTCACGCGGCGGATGTGAACGAAGCGCGCACCATCCGTGTGAAACGCGCACAGACAGTAAGGCAGGAGACGCCGATGAACGAACGCCATCACCCGAATTGGCCGCCGCAAGTGCCAAAGCATCTGACGCTGCCCGAGACCAACATTTTCTATAACGCCGAGGTGTCGGCGGCGCGTTTTCCCAACAAGTCGTTCATCGTCTTCTACGACACGCCGGTTACCTTCGGCGAGTTCAAGGACGAAACCGAGCGTATCGCGGGATTTCTCCTGCAGGAATGTCATGTCAAAGCGGGCGACCGCGTGCTGCTTTACATGCAGAACAGCCCGCAATGGATCATCGCTTACTACGGGATCCTGCGTGCGAACGCCGTTGTGGTGCCGGTCAATCCGATGAACATGAGCGGCGAACTGGCGCATTACGTCGAGGACAGCGAGGCGACCACGATCATCGCGCCGCAATGCCTGTTCGCGAACGTCGAGCCGCTGATCGGCAGGGGGCCGGGGAAGGGCATCGAGCACGTAGTCGTCGCGACGTACAGCGATTATTTGAAGCGGCCATCGCCGATTCCCGTGCCGGAATTCGTGGCGGCGCCGCGCAAGACCTTCAATATCCCCGGCGTCACGCCCTGGCGCGAGGTGCTCGAACGGCATATCGCGCCGGGTCCGCTCACCACCGGTCCAGACGATCTGTGCGTGATGCCGTACACGTCCGGCACCACCGGCAAGCCCAAGGGCTGCATGCATACCCACCGCAGCGTGATGAGCACGCTGCTCGGCGGCTGCGTCTGGTTCTCGGCACCGCCGGACGGTGTGTATCTATCGATATTGCCGTTCTTTCACGTGACCGGCATGCAAGGCGGCATGAACAGCGCGGTCTTCTCCGGCGCCACGATTATCGTGTTGCCGCGCTGGGATCGGGAAGCGGCGGCGCTATGCATGCAGAAATATCGCGTGACCGCGTGGCAGTCGATCACGGCGATGATGGTCGATTTTCTGTCGAACCCGAAGCTCGGCGAATACGATCTGTCGAGCCTGACGGGCGCACGCGGCGGCGGCGCAGCGATGCCGGACGCGATTGCCAGAAAGCTGAAGTCGTTGACGGGGCTCGATTACGTCGAAGGCTACGGCATGTCGGAGACGATCGCCGGCACGCACATCAATCCCCCGCATCGGCCGAAGCCGCAGTGCCTGGGCATTCCCGTATTCGATGTGGACTCGCGCGTGATCGATCCGGTCACGTTGCAGGAACTACCGCAAGGCGAAACCGGCGAGATTATCGTGAACGCGCCGCAGGTGATGCAAGGCTACTGGCGCAATCCCAAAGCGACTGAAGAAGCGTTTATCGAACTCGACGGCAAGCGTTTTCTGCGTACCGGCGACCTCGGTCATATCGACGAGGACGGGTATTTCTTCATGACCGATCGCCTCAAGCGCATGATCAATGCTTCGGGTTACAAGGTGTGGCCCGCGGAAGTCGAGGCGCTCATGTACCGGCATCCCGCGATCCACGAGGTGTGCGTGATCGGCGTGAAGGACGTGAAGCGCGGCGAAACCGTCAAGGCGCTGGTGGTGCCCGCAGCGGCGCATGCCGGCACGATCACCGAGCAGGAGATCATCGACTGGGCGCATGAACAGATGGCGTCTTACAAGGCGCCGCGCATTGTCGAGTTCGTGACGTCGCTGCCTAAGTCTGGCAGCGGCAAGATTCTGTGGCGCAAGTTGCAGGAAGAGGATGCGGCACGCACGGCCGCGGCCAGTGAGAACAACGGTAGCAACGGCAGCACTGGCAGCACAGGAGGCGCCTCGTCATGACATGGCTCGAAGCCTTACTGGACGAACCGTTCGTCTGCATCACCGACATGCTCCGCCGCTTCGCCAAAGAACGTGGTGAGCACGCGGCATTGATCTGCGACGGCGAGATCGTGACTTATGCCGCGCTTGACGCACGAGTCGATCGCTTTGCCGCCGCATTGCAGCGCGACGGCATCAAGCCTTGCGATGCGATTGCGTTATGCGCGGCTGCCTCGGTGGAATACGCTGTGGTGTTTCTTGGCGGCCTGCGGGCAGGGGCGGCGGTTGCGCCGCTCGCGCCCTCGTCGAGCGCGGCGAGTCTTGTCAGCATGATCGGCAACTCGGGTGCGCGATTGCTGTTCCTCGATGCCGACGTCAAGCGTCTCCTCGAACCGGTGGCCGCAGAGATCAGCGCAATCCCCGTCGCGCTGGATGCGCACGCAGGCAGCACCTCGCTTGAGGCGTGGCTCGCGCCGAAGGGCGCAACGCCTGAAGCCGTGACGATCGATCCGGCGTGGCCGTTCAACATCATCTATTCGTCAGGCACCACGGGTACGCCGAAAGGCATCGTGCAATCGCACGGCATGCGCTGGGCTTATGCGGTGCGCAGCATCCAACGCGGCTATGGCCCAGACGCCACGACGCTGATCTCCACACCGTTGTATTCGAACACGACGCTCGTGAGTTTCATGCCGACGCTGACATTCGGCGGCACAGTCGTGTTGATGCCGAAATTCGACGCCACACGCTATCTCGAGCTGGCGCAACAGTACCGCGTCACGCACACCATGCTGGTGCCGGTCCAGTATCAACGCTTGATGGCGCATCCGGACTTCGATCTTTACGACCTCTCCAGCTTCCAGGCCAAGTTCTGCACCAGCGCGCCGTTCGCGGCGAGCGTGAAGGCGGATGTGGTGCGCCGCTGGCCGGGCAAGCTCACCGAGTACTACGGCATGACCGAAGGCGGCGGCTCGTGTCAGTTGGAGGCCGACGAATATCCCACCAAGCTGCATACGGTCGGCAAACCGGTTGATGGTCACGACATCCGTCTGATCGACGAGCTCGGCAACGAGGTCGCAGCGGGCGAGGTCGGCGAAATCGTCGGCCATTCGCCCGCGATGATGACCGGCTACTACCGTCAACCGGACAAGACTGCCGAGGCGGAGTGGTACGACCTGAGCGGCAAGCGTTTCATCCGCACGGGCGACATGGGCCGTTTCGATGCAGACGGGTTTTTGACTCTCCTCGATCGCAAGAAGGACATGATCATTTCGGGCGGCTTCAACGTTTATCCGAGTGATCTCGAGGCTGAACTGTGCTCGCACCCGGACGTCGCGGATGTGGCCGTAGTGGGCGCGCAGTCGGAGCAGTGGGGCGAGACGCCGGTTGCGTTCGTGGTGCGTCGCCCGGCTGCACCGATCGACGCCGACACGCTGCTGAGCTGGGTCAACGCACGGCTCGGCAAGATGCAGCGGCTCTCCGCGCTGACTTTTGTCGACGCGTTGCCGCGCAGTCCGATCGGCAAGGTGCTGAAACTGGAATTGCGCGAGCAGTACTATCCCGCAGCGCGTTAGCGCAGCGTATCGAGACGCCTGAATACGCCTGACTGAATACACCAACGGGCAATGGGATAAGGCATGGACAATTTTGAAGGCAAGGTTGCAGTGATCACCGGCGCGGGCTCGGGATTCGGCCGTGAGTTCGCACGGCTTGGCACCAAGCTGGGCATGCGGCTGGTACTCGCTGACGTACAACAGGACGCACTCGATGAAACCTTCGCCGAGGTGAGCGCGGCCGGCGCGCAGGCCATCGCGCGCCGCGTCGATGTCGCGAAGGGCGAGGAAATCGACTCACTGGCCCGCGCCACGCTCGACGCCTTCGGCGGCGTGCTCGGTGCTGTGCCCGTACTTCGTACCGACGGGGATTGCGAAGGCGCATCGCAATCGTCCGTCCGAACTGGACAACGACACGCCACTGACCTTATCGCAACGCGTGTCGCGAGTGATGAGCGAAAAGGCGGTGAGTTCGGGGAAGGTGAGTGCGCAAGAGGTCGCGGGTATGGTGTTCGATGCGATCCGCAAAGAGCAGTTCTATATCTTCTCGCATCCGCACGCGCTTGCCGCAGTGAAAACGCGCGCTGAGGATATCGTGACGCCGCGTAATCCGACTGATCCGTTTGCCGAGCGGCCTGATGTGCGTGTTCAGATTATCGAAGCGTTGAAGGGGTAATCCGAGTTGGATCGCGAAGGTGCTGAAACGGGTGCACTACCCAGTGGACATGATGCTGCCGTGTGTGCGATCGTACGTGGCGTATTCGCTGAGCCTGCGCAACCTCGAAGAGAAAATGGCCGAACGCGGGTTCGAGGTCGATCACAAAACGATAATACGGTGCCCTATGCGTGCTTTCGAGATCGTCAGTTCAGGTCGACCGGACGCCGTTCGCCCCCCCCGGCGTCGCAGTGCCTGCGTGGTATCGCATTTGCCTCCTGACGTTGCCTGTTTGCGTGCCGGCGCATGCGGATGTGACGCTACCCAGTTCGAACGGTCAGACCATCGCGCTCGATACCAACTATCCCGGTGAGTCCGTCTTCGTGCTGCCCCAAGGCGGGTCGATCGTCAACACGGGCGCCGCAGTAACCGGCGGCAGCGCGCAGAACTGGCAGTTCACCAACCTCGGCACCTTGCAGGGCGGATCGGCCACGACTGCCGCAGCGGCGCTCAAGCTCGGCAGCGCCAGCGCCAGGGCCGACCGGGTGGACAACTATGGCCTGATCAAGTCGCTCGCGACCCAGCAGAACGGACCTTCAGGCGTACAGTTCACCAATGGCGGAACCGTCTATAACTACGCCGGGGGCACCATTTCAGGTCCCGACGGCGTGCATACCGACCGTGCGTCCATGGCGGTCTACAACGACGGACAGATCGTCGGCACCGTGAGTTCAGGAGTCTATACGGGGCGAGGCGCGCTGGTCGACAACTCGTCGACGGGCACGATCAGCGGTAAGTATGGTGTCGTCTCGAACGGCGCGTATAACGTGACCGTGACGAATGCCGGACTCATTTCGGCCAGCAACTATGCACTGTGGTTCTTCGGCAGCGGACTCTACTCGGTCATCAATGAGGCGTCGGGTGTGATCCAGGGCGGCGACAGCAACGCACCGGCCGTGGACTTCGAAGGCGCAGCGCAAAGCCAGTTGCTCAACTACGGCACGATCCGCAACATGAGCGGTGCGGTCATGCGGTCAAAGGCCGACGACAACGTGTTGATCAACGCCGGCACCCTTCAGGCCGGAGCGAGCCGCGGTCCCGCCATCGACCTGACCGGCGACGGCAACCGCGTGTACAACCTCGGCACGATAACGGGGGCGGCCACAGCCGTGCGGTTCGACGGCGACAACAACACAATGATTCTCGGCACGCATGCTGAGTTCCCAGCGATCTCGCTCGTGGTGGACGGCCCAGGGTCGGTGCTCGGAGGCGACGTCGTCAGCAACGGTGCGAACAACGCCGTTGTGTTGACGGATAGCGGCAGCACGGGCGTCGCCATCAAAGGATTCGACTCGCTCACGATGCAGGGCGTCGACTGGACGCTGTCGGGGCAAGTCAACCTCACCGGAGCGACGGCTAGCGCGCTGTCGGTCCGGCAGGGCGTACTTCGATTGACAGGCATCCTCACGGACCCGGGCGGCACCGAGGTGGACCAGGGCGCCACGCTTCTCGTCGGCGACGCCGCGCACCGTGCCGCGACACTCTCGAGCGTTGGAGGCGTGACGGTCGACGGAACGCTGGGAGGATATGGGATCGTGAATGCAAACGTGCTCAATCGCGGGATGCTCACGGCAGCGGATGCCGCACCGCAGTTGCAGGGGCAAGGCCTCGGTGCGCTTACGCTCATCGGCCAGATCCAGAACAATGGCACCATCGATCTTCGCGGCGCCGTGCCGGGGAATCAGCTTCACGTCCTCGGTAACTACACTGGGCAGGGCGCGTTGCGCCTGAACACGCAGCTCGGGGGAGACGGGTCACCGACGGACCAGCTCGTTATCGACGGCGCGAACGGCGGAGCTGCCGTCACTGGCAGCACGGCCATCGGCATTACGAATGCCGGAGGCTTGGGCGCGCTCACGCAGACCGGCATCCGCGTGGTGGCGCTGACGAACGGCGCAGCGTCGGCCTCGACCGCTTTTACGCTCGCAGGTCGTGTGGTTGCTGGTCTCTATGAGTATGAAATCAGCCAGGATCCCGCCAGCGGGCAGTGGTATTTAGGCTCCTCGGTGCAACCGACGCCGACACCGACACCGACACCGACACCGACACCGACACCGACACCGACACCGACACCGACACCGACTCCGACTCCGACTCCGACTCCGACTCCGACGCCCGTGCCTCGCTACCGGCCGGAGATCGGCGCCTATCTGGCGAATGTCTATGCTTCGGCGACCTTGTTCAATCACGAGCTGCGCGATCGTCTCGGCGCTACGAGCGGCGACTATCAGTCGACCCAGCCCCAGTCCGCCTTCGGTTCGAGCGCGTGGGCGAGAGTCGAGGGTGCGGGCGGGCACGCGAGCTTCGCGGACGGCCGGGGCGCCATGCACAACACGCGATGGCTGCTGCACATGGGCACCGACGTCGGGGCATGGCCGCTGACAGGGAGTGGCGACCGATTACATGTAGGCGTGATGGCCGCGTATGGGCACGTCGATACCAGCGCGACGGCCGCCGACAATCCGAACCGTGCGTCCGGCAGCGTGGACAGTTACGCGGCGGGGATCTACGGCACCTGGTTTCAGGACGACGTTCAGCGCCTGAGGACGTACGTCGATAGCTGGTTGATGTATGGCTGGCAGAACAGTAGCGTGAGCGGCGAAGGACTGCCTGCACAGTCCTATCACTCGCAGATCGCCAGCGCATCGCTTGAAGGCGGCTATGCGTTCGGACCCGTCGGTCGTTACGGCATCGTGGTGACGCCGCTCGCGCAGGTCATCTGGAACGGCTACTTCGACCATACGGTGTTCGAATCCGCGACCGGAACGACAGTTGATTTCGTCCGCCCGAACGGGATGACGACGCGGCTCGGTGTGCGTGTCAATGGCACGATCGAGACGTCGGCGACGACGAGACTGCAGCCGTTCATCGAAACGGTCTGGCGCTACGAATACGGGCAATCGGAGCTGGCGATGAACGGGCGCATGGTGTCGGCGGACGGGGCGAGGAACCTCGCCGAGGTCAACATCGGTCTGAACGGCCAGTTCAATGCGCGCTGGCGCACGTGGTTGAAGGTCGGGGCGCAACTGGGCGGGATCGGGAAAGGCGTGAACGGTGGGTTGGGGCTGCGGTATGAGTATTAGCAGGTCGATGACATTCGGTCCCGTGTAAGTGGGCTTTGGGCGACAAGCGTTATGGACAGGAAGCAGCGCACCGGAATGACCGGCGCGCTTGCTGTTCGCGCGGCTCCTGCGGGCGGCGCGGTAGTGCTCGAGCGCCTCATGCGCGTGCTGAAGTTTGTCCTCGAACTAGCGCCGGAAGCCTCCCGCATCACGTCATCACTTCGCCGCTGCCAGCGAACTCAAGTCCGCCGATTTCAACTGTCCACCCTGAACCACCGCCGCAAGCGGTTTGCCGATCACGAAGCCGCCGTGATCGTCGACGCCCGTCACGCTTTGCGGATTAGCCTGTGGCGGCAGCGCCTTCACGGCTTTATCGAACTGATTGCGGATCGCGGTCGCGTCGTTGACGCTGCCGGCCAGCTTCATCGCGAGTGCCGTTGCGTAGACCGCGGTGTAGTTCAGCGATACTTCCTGGCTCGGATCACGGCCACCGTGACTCTTGCGGAAGCGCTCCACAAACATTTTGGCGTTCGGCGTTTCATCGTTGGCCAGCGGCAATAC
Source organism: Paraburkholderia sp. GAS32 (assembly GCF_050434225.1). Taxonomy (NCBI): domain Bacteria; kingdom Pseudomonadati; phylum Pseudomonadota; class Betaproteobacteria; order Burkholderiales; family Burkholderiaceae; genus Paraburkholderia; species Paraburkholderia sp. GAS32. The sequence continues at coordinate 36,633 of NZ_JBNPVS010000054.1, forward strand.
TCCGATCGCGCCGTTCAGCGGTGCATAGCCGCCGGTCACCTTGGCCACTTCGTCGAGCTTGGCCTGGTCCATCACGATAAAGCCGCCCTTGAAGCCCAGTTCGCGCGCCTGCTGCGCAATCAGGCCGGTCGGCTCGGACGGGCCGCCGATAAACATCACGTCCGGTTTGGTAGCCAGCACACGGCTCACGCCGCTGTAGAAATCGGTGGCGCGGTTATACGACATCGAATTGTCCGCGACGATCGTGCCGCCGGCTGCTTCCCACGCGGGCTTGAATGCGGCGACCCAGACCTTGCCGTAGTCGGTATCGGTGGCGGCGAGTGCAACCTTCTTGCCGTACGTCGCCATTTCGTACTTGATGAACGAGTTCAGATACGAGGTGAACGCGGGAGGAATGCGCACCGTGAGCTTGTTGCCGCGCTCGCTGATCTGCGGCACGCTGGTGTACGAGAGCAGTAGTAGTTTCTGTTGCTCGTTGCTGGTCTGCACGGCGAAGCCACCGCCCGAATGCGGCACGAGCACCACAGCGGCCTGCTGTTCCTGCGCAAGACGCCGGGCGTTGATGGCGGTTTCGGCGGGGTTGTACTTGTCGTCGAGCGGCACGATTTCGAGCTTGATCTTCTTGCCGGCCACTTCGATGCCGGCCTGATTGACGTCGGCAGCGGCCATCTGCATGCCTTCGAGCACTTCCTGGCCGTACTTCGCCGCGCCTCCGCTCAACGGACCGGAGTAGCCGATATGCACCACCTGCTGCGCCATCGCGGCGCCCGTGCCCAGCAGCGCCGTCGTGGCGACAGCCGCAACTACTCCAGCGCGTCCGCACAAGCGTTTGATCGTCATACGTGTCTCCTTTGGGATTGTTCGAATGGCCCGGCGCTTAAGCGTCAGGCGTCAGGCTGTGCATCAAATGCGTTCAGCCGCCGACGTAAGCGCGCCGGATCGCTTCGTTGTTCATCAGACTCGTGTGATCGCCTTCGAGCACGATGCGGCCGTTCTCGATCACGTAGGCGCGGTGCGCGATCTTCAACGCCGCAAACGCGTTCTGTTCGGCTAGCAGCACCGTCGTGCCCGCGCGATTGATCTGCTGGATCACCTCGAACACCTGCTTGACCACGAGCGGCGCGAGACCGAGCGACGGTTCGTCGAGCAGCAACACCTTGGGCCGGGCCATCATCGCGCGGCCGATCGCCACCATCTGCTGCTGCCCGCCGGACAACGAGCCGGCCGCATGATCCTTGCGTTCGGCGAGAAGCGGAAAGAGTGCGAACACCTGATCGAGATTGCGCTGATTGCCGGCCTTGTCACCGCGATGCACATAGGCACCGAGCGTGAGGTTCTTCAACACCGACATGCCCGGGAACAGCTTGCGGCCCTCGGGGCAATGAATCACGCCGTTGCGCACGATCTGCGCGGGCGTCATGCCGAGCAGCTCGCGCGTTCCGAGGCGCAGGCTGCCGCTCGCAGCGCGGCGCAGGCCGCTCGTTGCGAGAAAGATCGAACTCTTGCCCGCACCGTTAGCGCCGAGCAGCACGACCAGTTCGCCGTCGTCCGCGTACAGCGTGATGCCGTCCAGCGCGCGGAAACTGCCGTAATCGAGCGCGACGTTCTCAAACTTCAGCATGTTCGCTCCCAAGATAGGCATCGATCACGGCCGGGTTGGCGCGAATCTCGGCAGGCGTGCCCTCGGCGATTTTCTTGCCGTAGTTCAGCACCATGATGCGATCGGCGAGCTTCATGATCATGTTCATCTTGTGTTCCACCAGGCACACCGTCACACCGTGTTTCACCAGCTTGCGGATCAGTTCGGCGAGGCCTTCGGTCTCTTCGGGATTGACGCCGCCGGCGGGTTCGTCGAGCAGCATCAGGCTCGGTTCGGTGGCGAGTGCGAGCGCCACGGCTGCACGCTTGCGCTCTTCCTGCGAGATGTCGCCGGCCATCCGTTCCGCAATTGCCGACAGCCCGACGAAATCCAGGGCCTCGCGCGCCTTCTCGCGGCAGATGCGTTCTTCCTGTTTGAGCCGCGCAGAATGTGTCAACACGTCCCACAGCCCCGAGCGCGTGCGCAGCCGGTGGCCGACGATCAGGTTGTCGAGCACGCTCGCCCGGTCGAACAGCGCGGTGGATTGAAACGTGCGGGCGATGCCGAGACGCGCCATCTGATCGGCAGCCAGCTTTGTCACGTCCTGGCCTTTGAAGCGGATGCGTCCCGAGCTCGGTAGATGGGCGCCGCTGATCAGATTGAAGAAGGTGGTCTTGCCCGCGCCGTTCGGCCCGATGATTGCATTGATCTTGCCGGCTTCGATATGCGTGCTGACGTCGTCGACCGCGACGAGACCGCCGAAGCGTTTGCTGAGCGAGTCGATTTCAAGCATGGCGGTCTCCGCGCGTGGGCTGCGATTGGAGCGCGACGCCGCCGCTTTTCGCCGTTGCCAGTTTCGCGCGCCGGCTCGTTCTTGCCCGATACAAACCGACGATACCGTTCGGCAGAAAGATCACCAGCAGAATCAGGATCGGGCCGAACACGACGAAACGGTACGCCTGCAAGAACTGCAGATACTGCGTGAGCCACGGTATGGCGAGCGCGCCGAGCAGCGGGCCGGCGAGGGTGCCGATGCCACCCACCAGCATATACATGGTCATGTCGAAAGTATGCTCGACGCCGGCCAGATCTGGTCCGAGAAAACGCACGGAGCCCGCATAGAGGCCGCCCGCGAGCCCGGCATAGACGACCGACAGCACGAAGGCCAGCACCTTGTTGCGCATCAGGTTGATACCGAGCGACTGTGCGAGACTGTCGCTATTGCGGATCGCCATGAAGGTCCGGCCAAGCAGCGAGTCGACGATGCGATGCATCAGCCACACGCCGAGCACCAGAAAGGCGAACACCAGGTAATAGAGCGGCCGCGGATTTTCAAAAGAGACGATGCCGAAGCCCGAAGGCGCAGGGATGCCGACAATGTCTGAGACACCATGCGTGAGGCTGTCCCATTTCTCGATGACGAGAAATATGATGTAGCCGACGCACAGCGTAAAAATAGAAAAGTAGTGGCCGCGCAGACGCAGCGAAACAAGGCCGACCAGCGCCCCCAGTATCGCGACGACAACGCCTGACGCAATGAACGCGATCCAGAACGGCACCTGATGATCGACCGTGAGAATGCCCACCGTGTACGCGCCCACCGCCATGAAGCTGCCGTGCGCGAGATTGAACTGCCCCGTATAGCCGGTGATCAGATTCAGCCCGACGGTGGCCAGCGCGAAGACGTACGCGGTGGACATCACGGTGAGCATGTAGTCGTTGGTGGCCAGAAACGGAAACACGAGACCGAGCACGAACAGCAGTGTCCACCCCAGCTTGCCCTCGAATAATTTCATGACCGGTTTCACGATGCGCGCAGTTCCCTGGTGAACAGACCTTGAGGACGAACCGACAGAATCACCACCAGCAGCACGAAGGCGATGATGTCCTTGTAGTCGGTCGAAATGTAGAAAGCGCCGAAGCTCTCCGCCATGCCGATGATCAATCCGCCGACGATCGCGCCCGGCACGCTGCCCATGCCGCCGAGAATGATGATCACGAAGGCCTTCAGGATCACCAGTTGGCCCATCGCCGGATAGACGAGGTTGATCGGCGCGTACAGCGTGGCGGCCACGGCGGCGAGAAGGCCCGAGATGCCGAAAGTCAGCATCGTCACCTTGTTGGCGTCGATGCCCATCAGCGAGGCGCCTTCGCGGTCCTGCGCCATCGCGATGATGCTCGAGCCGATCACCGTGTATTTGAGGAAGAGTTGCAGCAGCACAACCAACGCGAACGCTGCGCCGATGATCAGCAGGCGTTGCACGGGCGCGGTCACGCCGCCCAGATCGACGATCCCGGCGTAGGGCGTGGCCATACGATGAAAGTCCGCGCCCCAGATCGCCTGCGCACCGGCTTCGAGAAACAGCAGGAGGCCGATCGCGGCGATCATGGGATGCAATTCGGAAGATTTGCGCAGCGGATGGAACACCAGCCGCTCGGCGAGCATCGCGAGTACTGCGACCGCGAGGCCGGAGCCGATCATCGCGAGCCAGTAGTTCCAGCCGAGCCGGCTCATCAGGTAGAACGAGACGAACGCGCCGACCATGTAGAACGCGCCGTGCGCGAAATTCGGCACTGCGAGAATGCCGTAGACCAGCGTGAGTCCGAGTGCGACGAGGCTGTAGATGCCGCCCAGCGTCAAGCCGTTGAGAAGCTGCTGCAAAAACATGTCCACGCTTTGACACCCTCCAACGGAAGCACGCTGTGCAATCGTTACCCTTGCTGCAGGGGACGCATCGCCGCACACCTGACTACGGACGGGACAACAGCCGCTCTCTCGAATCCGGCGACCGTTATCGACGGTTGTCGACGCTTGAAACACGCACGCATCGGCGCGAACTGGAAATGGCGATGTGTGGCGGTGCTAGAGAAATTTGGCACGGGCGTTCACTTTCCGTCAACAGGTTTTTCCATTTGATTGTTCTGCATTGCAGATTATTAGGGAAGTCACTTAGATGACGCGCATCAAGTCGCCCGTTCGCATGATCCGGCGCACCGCCTGCGCGGCACGCCGGTATCTCGCGTTCTGCGCCGGCTAGAACATGTGCCGCATGCCGATATTCACGCCGGTCGTCGTGCCGGTCGCTTCGTTCAGTGCGTTGTTGACGGACAGTCCAGTGTGCATGGCACCGTGGTTAGTAACGAAGCCAGCTTGCCCATACACCACGGTGGCCTTCGACAGCGAATAGTCGACGCCGGTGGACGCCAGTATCGAATTGTTCGACGAGTTGTTTCCGTCGCGCGTGACCCACACACCCGCGTCGACGTTCAGCGCCGGTGTGATGCGATAGCTGGCGCCGCCTGAATAGACACGATCGTTGAACGAGCCTGCCACCTTGTACTGCACGTAGGAGGCCTTCACCGTCAGGTTGTTGAACACATAGCTGGCGCCGAGCGCACGGCCGTCGAATTCGACCACGCTCGGAATCGCGATCGATGCAGCGCTGCCGCCGTCGTTGCCGCTGTAGAGCGCGGCATCGACGGTCAGCGTGCCGAGGTGGTAGCGCAGGCTCGCCGAGTACTGGCGGCCCGCCTGAAAGTCCCCGGCCGTGCCGCCCAGCGCCATCATCGCGCTGGCTTGCAAGCCGGCGATTTCCGGCGACGTGTACGAAATGCCGTTCGGATTGAACAGGCCGGTCACATAGACGTTGTTGAGATAGGTGATGAGACCGCTGCCGAAGTACGACATCTCGCGCGGATCGAAGTCGTACACCGCGAGGAAGAAGGGCGAGAACTGCAAGCCGGCCTTGACCGTGCCGTAGCGGCTGTCCACGCCGACCCACGCCTGCCGCCCGAACTCGTTGCCGTTCGAATTGCTGAACGCGCCGTTGGCAATGCTGATGCCGCTTTCGAGTTCGAAGATCGCACGCATGCTGCCGCCGAGATCTTCGGCGCCGCGCATGCCGAAGCGCGAGCCGGAGAGGCCGCTGTCGGTGAACGAGTATTGATGGCCGGCGCTCTGACCGGTGGCCGCGTTAAGCGTTTTGCTGGTGTAGAGAATCGAGCCGTCGACGATGCCGTACAGCGTGACACTGCTTTGCGCATGGGCGCTCTGGGCCGTGCCCAGGGCGCATGCGCCCACTAATCCAAGAATGGCTCCAACTCGATTGCGATGACTTGCCGGCATGCTTCGTGTCTCCTTGTTTATTGGAATCAATTGAATTGGCGAAGTAGTGCTTGTGCTGCAAGATTCTGGCGATCTGTTGCGCGATGCGATCTCAACAGGCAATAGCGACAATAGCGAGCCCTCGCGATCTGATAAGGGATGCGAAATAGTGGGTGTGCTGGTATGCGTTTCGAGTCCGGTTGCCGGCTGGCTTGTCTCCTGGGTGCAGGGGCGGCCCGGCGCTGCTATGAGTTCATCGATCGCGTGCTTGCGCACAGGATGCAGGCGCAATTTGGCACGACCGTTCGTTCTGTGTCAACGGGGGAAACCGCTCGTTTGGCCTGCAATGCAGGCCAAAATAGGGAAAACACCTGGCACTGAAGGCGCGCTTGAAGTGCGCCGTAAGGCTATGTAATACAAGGAGATTGCCGGAATTATCCGGTTTGAATTGCGAGAAAGACGGCTGATGCGGTGGTTCTGCATTGCAGAACTATCAAAGAACGGACTCAGCGTGTGCCGAACGTCTCTATCAGCATGTCGACGAAAGCCTTGACCCGCGCCGTCATCTGCAACTGTTGCGGGTACACCGCATAAATATCGGCACCCGGCGTGCGGTATTCCGGCAATACGTGGATCAGGCGGCCATCGGCGAGATACTCCGCGATGTCCCATTCCGCCCGCATCAGAATGCCGTGACCGTCGAGCGCCCACTTCACCGCGATCTCGCCGTCATTGGTGGTGAGGTTGCCGCGCACGCGTACGGTCTCGGTCTTTTCGGTCGAACCGCGTCCGCTGGTCAAGCGCCAGAGCCCATAGCCATCGTCACCCTGACGAATGCCGATGCAATTGTGTTGCGATAACTCCGCCGGACTGCGCGGCGCGCGCCGTCTGGTGAAATACGTTGGCGATGCGCAAAGCAATCGCCGGTTCGGCGCGACCCGGCGCGCAATCACGCGCGCATCCGGCGGTTCGCCGAAACGCACGCACACGTCGAAGGCGTCGTCGCTAATCGGTGGCGGGTCGACGGAGAGTTGCAATTGCACGTCCACCTCGGGAAAGCGCCGCACAAATCGGGAAATGAGCGGCGCCACGTGACTGCGGCCGAAACCGAGCGTCGCGTTCACGCGCAACAGGCCTTTCGGGGCCGCTTGCGAGCCGCCGAGCAACTGGGCCAGGTCGTCCATTTCGCTCAGGATGCGTCTGGCGCGAGTCAGGTAGAGTTCGCCCTCCGGCGTAAGGCTCATACGCCGGGTCGTGCGATTCACGAGCGACACGCCCGCGCGCGATTCCATTTGCGCCAGATGCTTGCTCACGGCTGCCGTGCTCAAGCCGAGTTCGCGCGCAGTCGCGGTCAGACTGCCACTTGCGGCGAGCGTGGAGAAGAAGGCGAGGTCTTCCGGTTGTATCGACGAAGTCATGTTGAGTGGGTCGATGAGCAGGCCGATGAACAGCCCATTATTAACTGCAGGTTAAGGATGCTTTGAGTCTAGCAGCGTTTTCGCGTGCGGTCGCCGTACTAGGATGCAGCCATACGTTCAACACCAAGGAGACGCCAGTGAAGACCTATCGCATCGCAACCATTCCCGGCGACGGCATCGGCAAGGAAGTCGTGCCCGCGGGCCAACGGGTTCTCGAGGCCATCGCTGCGCGTAGCGACGCCTTCCGGTTCGAGTTCGAGAATTTCGATTGGGGCGGCGATTTCTACCGCCAGCACGGGGTGATGATGCCGGCCGATGGGCTGGATGCCATCCGCAACAAGGATGCGATTCTGTTCGGCTCGGCGGGTGATCCGCATATTCCCGATCACGTGACGCTTTGGGGATTGCGCCTGAAGATCTGTCAGGGCTTCGATCAGTACGCGAACGTGCGTCCCACTCGCATCCTTCCTGGCATCGACGCACCGTTGAAGCGCTGTGGGCCGAAGGATCTCGACTGGGTCATCGTTCGCGAGAACTCGGAGGGCGAGTATTCCGGCGTAGGTGGACGCGCACACCAGGGCCATCCGATCGAAGTGGCAACGGACGTTTCGATGATGACCCGCGCGGGCGTCGAACGCATTCTTCGATTCGCGTTCCGTCTCGCACAGTCGCGGCCGCGCAAGTTGCTGACGGTGATCACCAAGAGCAATGCGCAACGCCACGCAATGGTCATGTGGGACGAGATTGCGCTCGAAGTCTCGAAAGAATTTCCTGGCGTCAAGTGGGACAAGGAACTCGTCGACGCCGCCACCGCACGCATGGTCAACCGTCCCGCCACGCTCGACACGATCGTCGCGACAAACCTTCACGCGGACATTCTCAGCGATCTGGCCGCGGCACTGGCCGGCAGCCTCGGCATCGCGCCGACTGCGAATCTCGACCCCGAGCGCCGCTATCCCTCGATGTTCGAGCCGATTCACGGCTCTGCTTTCGACATCATGGGCAAGGGTCTCGCCAATCCGGTCGGCACGTTCTGGTCGGTTGTGATGATGCTCGAGCATCTCGGCGAAAGGGCCGCTGCCCAGCAGTTGATGGGCGCGATCGAACGCATCACGGCTGACCCGGCGTTGCACACGGGTGACCTCGGCGGTACGGCCACAACAGCGCAGGTGACCGACGCGGTCTGCGCGATCCTCGCAGCGGAATCGGCGGCGTTCAAGGTAGCCTGAACTGGCCGCATGCAATACGCAACGCGCATTAGACAAAAACAAAACGCCCGGATGAATACGTCACGGGCGATTTAAAGACTGGAGACTGGCATGGCCAATGAATTGCAAGCCCGTGTGGTTCGCAAGCTGACGTGGCGTATTTTGCCCTTCGTCATGCTGCTTTATTTTGTGAGCTTTCTCGATCGTGTGAACGTCGGCTTCGCGGCGCTCACGATGAACAAGGACCTCGGCCTCTCGCCGACCATGTTCGGACTCGGCGGCGGCATCTTCTTTCTTGGGTACTTTCTGTTCGAAGTGCCCTCGAACCTCATTCTGAACAAGGTCGGTGCGCGCATCTGGATCGCGCGTGTGATGGTGACGTGGGGGCTGGTGTCGGCGGCTTCCGCGTTTGTCGTCGGGCCGAATTCGTTCTATACGCTGCGCTTCTTGCTCGGCGTGGCCGAAGCCGGTTTCTTCCCCGGCATCATTCTTTATCTCAGCCAGTGGTTTCCCGCGCGGCAACGAGCAGTCGCGGCGGCCGCGTTCATGGCGGCCGCACCTTTGTCGACGGCAATCGGATCGCCCATTTCAGGCGCCATCATGCAGATGCCGGCCCTGTTCGGCTTGAAAGACTGGCAATGGCTTTTCCTCATCGAAGCGATTCCTGCGGTTGTTCTCGGGTTCGTGGTTTTGAAAGCGCTCACCGATTCGCCAGAAAAGGCGGCATGGCTTGCCGCGGATGAGAAAGCGTGGCTCGTCGCGACCCTACGCGAAGAACGCGCGGGACGTGAATCGCAGGCGGGACACGCGGCAGGTGCGCTCGCCGCGCTGCGCGACCCGCGCGTGTGGATCATGTCGATGATTTACTTCGGCACCTCGGCGGGGCTTTATACGCTCGGACTGTGGGCGCCGCTGATCATTCGCCAATTCGGTTTTAGCGCGCTGGGTACCGGCGCGTTGAACGCGATTCCCAGCGTGCTGGCCGTGATCGGCATGGTGCTGTGGGCGCGCCATTCGGATCGCACTGGCGAGCGCACGTGGCATGTGGTGATTCCGTGCGTCGCAGCCGGCATCGGGCTCGCATGGGCAGGCTTTGCGGATACAGTTGTTGCAGTGGTGTTCGCGCTGATTCTCGTGAACGTGGGCATCAGCGCGGCCAAGGCGCCGCTGTGGGCCATGCCGAGTACCTTTCTCTCTGGCGCTGGCGCCGCGGCCGGTATCGCCATGATCAACTCGATCGGCAATCTCGGCGGTTTCGTCGGTCCGTTTGCAATCGGCTGGCTGAAGAGCGTGACGGGTGGATATGCTGCCGGGCTCTATGTGGTTGCGGCGAGTCTTGCGGTTTCCGCCGTGCTCACGTTGGCTATCGGCCGGCGAGGATATCGGGCGGCTCCTGCGCCGCAATGATCTCGCTGGTTTTTGATCGGCTTTCTGATTGAAGATGTGCCTCACTCCCGCGCTGATTGTTGCCCGCTGACTTGCCGCAAATAGTGGCTAGCGCGGAGACAGCGAGGAAGTGCAAGGCATCATCGCGCGTATTCAATGCTTGAACAATCCCGAATTCTTACCCTCGAAATGCATCGTCGAAGATTGCGAAAAGCTTGTCGCGGGTGCACCGTAACCTGAGCTGTCACCAGAGCCCGACATCTTGTGTGAGGGCTGCTGATATTGCGTACCCGGCTGATTGTTCTGCGTGTCGTGCATCGAGACGGTGGGTGCCGTCGTTGTGTCGTTCATCGGTGTGTTCATCTGCTGGGCAAACGACAGAGTCGGGATGGCGACAATCGACGCAACGAGCATGATGTGTTTGAGTGCTTTCATGATAGTTCTCCAATAGTGTGATGGTGCCGCGCCGACCATTCCGGTCGATGCGTATTCACAGAATAAGCAGCGTTCCTTAATTTATCCTTAGGCGAGGCCAAATTACTTTCTTCCGTATTTCGAAGCGCGGAAATACTGGACGATAGTGGCGAGAACCTGTGCTTGATGAGGACACGCATAAGCATGTCTTAAGAAAAAATCGTGCGGAACCAAATGGGGATGAGAACTGTTGGTGTTCTCGCTAAACATGTGCTTTAGGGGCTTTATGATTTCCGTGCCTGAATCGATTACGCTTCGTTGTTATCGAACCGATATGCAGGCACATTCCCATGGCATCCAAACATGAAGTCAAGCGGTACAGAGCCAATCTCTCCGACGAGCTCCACAGCGCCGCGCTCTATGAAACGCTCGCGAAAGTCGAGAAGGACGACACGCGCAAGCAGGTCTACAGCGACCTCGCAAAATCGGAGCACGATCATGCGCAGGTATGGGCCGATAAGCTGAGAGCTAACGGCATCCAGCCGAAGGGCACCGGCCAGGCCGTGAAAACGCGCCTGATGAAAGCACTGGTACGCATGTTCGGCGCGGGTTTCGTGCTACCCACGCTTGCCGCGGCTGAATACGCTGACCGTAACAAATACCACGGGCAACCGGACGCGGGCAGTATGTCGGCCGACGAGCATCACCACGCGGCGGTAGTCCAGACCCTGGCTCACGGCGGGGGCGACCCGGCCCTGTCGCAAGGGGCGCGCATCGCCGCTGCGGAGTCGTGGCATAAGGGCGTTTCGTCGGGTAACGATCTGCGTGCAGCCGTGCTCGGTGCGAACGACGGCCTCGTTTCGAATTTCTGCCTGATCATGGGCGTGGCCGGCGCGGGAACCGGCAACAAAGCGATCCTACTCACGGGGCTTGCCGGCCTGATCGCCGGCGCGTGTTCAATGGCGTTGGGTGAATGGCTGTCGGTGACCAATGCGCGCGAGCTGGCCAGTACCCAGATTGCTAAAGAAGCGGAGGAACTGGAGGTGTCTCCGGAAGCCGAGGAGCACGAGCTGGCGCTGATCTATCGCGCCAAGGGTCTGGACGCGGTCGAGGCCAAACGGGTGGCGTCACAGATGATGCGTGACAAGGACAAGGCGCTCGATACCCTGACGCGCGAGGAACTCGGACTCGATCCCTCGGAGTTGGGCGGCAATCCATGGTCCGCTGCAGGTGTCTCGTTTTGCCTGTTCTCGGTCGGCGCAATTTTTCCGGTGATGCCGTTCCTGTGGACGCACGGGCTTAGTGCGATCGTGCAATGCATCGTACTCAGCATGCTTGCACTCGCATCCATTGGGGTCTTTACCTCGCTATTCAACGGGCGCAGCGCAGGGTTCTCCGCCATGCGGCAGGTCGTCATCGGTCTCGTGGCCGCAGGCTTCACGTTCGGCGTTGGGAAGCTGTTGGGGGTATCGATTTCCTGATGAACACGATCGCGTTACGCTGATTCTCGCCTATTCTTTCAATTCATTTACCTATCTGGCAGCGAGGCATTACGGTTTGTTTTCAACTTGCTTGCCGAAGGCTACTCTCAGCCGCTTTCGTCGATGTGATTCTTACATCGACTACGTCATTTAATTGTTAAGCGATCCTATGAGTACACGCCGCTTTCAATAGCGGCTTTTTTTGCACCTCGAAAACGCACTCACTTAAGCGTCTCTTAAGCGGTGAGCCGGTAGTTTCCTTTGCGCTATCGAGAAGAAAAAATCCTGCGATTCGGTCAACAAGAAAGTTTTTCAAGGTGCACCTGTATTTCGCTACGTCATTCGATTGACATTATCTGCCGTTAAAGTGAAACCGCCGGCTTATACGGTTTTTTACTGTACTGGTGTGGTAGAGGGATGTCGTTTCCTTGACGAAGAAAAAATGCATTTAATCAGGATACCTTTAAAATGAAAAAGACTTCCATTGTTTTGATGATTTCGGCTGTGATGGCGCTTTCGGCGTGTGGCGGAGGCGTTGACAATCCGAGCCCGGCGGCAACAACGGCAGCGGCGGCGCCAGTTCCGAACACGGCAACCGCCACCGGCTACTCGCTCGCGGTATTCGCAAAAGCACCCTCGGCAACCCAGAAGCCCGATTCGATCGTGCAGATGGGTTCCAGCATATTCATCGGCTATCAGAACGCTGGCGAAGTGAAGGACGGCTCGGTGCCCGGTATCACCAACCAGGTCGTGCAATACGACCTGAGCGGCAACGCCCAGAAAACGTTCACGGTGCCGGGCCACGTAGACGGCCTGATGGCGCGCAGCGACACGAACACGCTATGGGCAATGGCGAATGAAGACGGCAATCCCGAGTTGACGATCATCGACCTCGCCACGGGCGCACAGAAAACCTATCAGGCGACGGTCAATCCCACCGTACACGGCGGCGGCTACGACGATATGCAACTCATCAACGGTGTCGTGTATGTGAGTGCTTCGGCGCCCACGACGCCGGGCGTGGGTCCGACCGTCGTTGCGCTCACGCTGAACGCCAATGGTTCCACCTTCGACGTGGCGCCGGTGCTGGCCGGCAACGCACAGGCTATCGACTTGACGCCATCGGTGGGCGGCGCGGCGAACCCGACGTTCAATCAGGCGGTGACGCTGACCCTGACCGATCCGGATTCTATGGCCATCGACCCGTCGGGGAAACTCGTGCTGGATAGCCAGGCGGACGGCAAGCTCGTGTTCATCAGCAATCCCGGGCCAAGTCAGAGCGTCAGTGTCCTGACGCTCACGCTGTACAGCGATAAGGATGGTCCAGTCTACCCAGTGGACGATACGCGCTTTGTCCCGGCGCCGGGTTCGACGGGCAAGACATTCATGCTGTTCACCGACGCAAACAACACGACGTACCGTGTCGATGCGCCGTTCAAGCAGGGTGATGCGTACAGCGCAGGTCAGGGGCAGGTGATGCAACTCGACGTGAAGTCCGGTCACCTCACGCCGGTGGTGGCGGGTATCGGTAGTGCATCCGCGTTGCAGGATCCGCACGGTATGCTCTTCGTCGCGCAGTAACTAGCAGGCAAGGCACGCCTCAGTGAGTTTCCTGAGGCGGCGGTCCGCACAACAAGCCCTTTACCAGCCATGCGCCGCCACTTCGTTGGCCTCAATCCCCATCCCCCCAACCATGGCGCTCGCGCCATTCGCGCTCGTGCTCCTCATGCTCGTGGTGGCGCCACCGTCGTTCGCGCCACTCCTGACGCTCATGCCACTCGCGGGCGCGCCAGTCGTCGCCGTAGCCGTAGCCATATTCCACCACCGGCGGGGGCGCATAAACGACCGGCGGAGGCGCAATGTAGGCCGGTTCCGCAGGCACAAAAACCGGCCCGGGAATGCCGATGCCGATGCCCACGTCGACGTGCGCGGAAGCGACTGTGGAAGCCACTAATATCGCGCCGCCGAGAAACACTGATAATAGGTTCTTGCGCATGTTTTTCTTTTCGCCTGATGGTTGCTGGCGATGACAGTGGAGATGGTGCGCAGTGTAGGCAGGGCCGCGGTTTGCAGGTGCAAGAGGGATGCGAGATTCGTAACACGGAGTAACGGCGCGCAGCCTTAAGGTTGCCCTAATGATTTCCGTGCACGATGAACCGGCCAGGCCTCCGGTTTTCCTCCATCGCGTGCAACCAGCGGTGCTGTTTTCGGCCCGAACCGGCAATCAATAGCCAGGTCGCGCCGTTTCAAATTTTGCCGAATGGCATCCACGATGGGCGGGGAATCGCAATGGGCTTTTCTGCAGAGGTTTGGGCGCTCGCGCGCCTGTATTGCATGTACCCGGTGCTGGGCGGCCTTGCGATCTGGTATTTTTCGCGGGCGGACCGTCTGCTACAGGTGGTTCGCGCCCGTCATTGAGCCTCGATCATTGATCATGGCGCCCACCTCGCGGGCGCGCAACGACGCCCGCTGAGCAACGGCGGGCTTGCTGCGTCGCGGCAAAATGCGCCTGCCACGTCGTCCGCACAGCCGTTTTTTCCTCCAGACCACCCTCACTTGCTCTGGCGCGACACGGCCGGCTAACCCCTCCAACACCTCGCAAACCCTTACCCAACGGGGCTTTGCCCGCCGCCAGCCGGTGCCCGCGCGACGGCGGTGTCGCATTTCCACATGTGGTTGTCGCAAATAGTCGGCTAGGCGTACTTTTTTCTGGCAACTATGTATGCACAGCGCGGACGGACGTCCGCCAAGCGAGGAGAGCATTCAATGAATTCCCCCAAGGTCGTGGTCGAAGGGCTGTGCAAGGTGTTCGGCACCAACCCGAAACAGGCGATCGGCATGCTGGCAGGCGGCGCAACCAAAGAAGAAGTCTTCGCGCGCACCGGTCAGATAGTCGGCGTCCATAACGTATCGTTCGAAGTCAAGGAAGGCGAGATCTTCGTGCTGATGGGCCTGTCCGGCTCCGGCAAGTCGACGCTGATCCGGCTGATCAACCGTCTCGTCGAGCCGACGGCCGGCAAGGTGCTGATCGACGGCCGCGACGTGGCCAGCGTGCCGCGCGCGGAATTGACGGCGCTGCGCCGCAAGGACATGAGCATGGTGTTCCAGTCCTTCGCGTTGATGCCGCAACGCACGGTGCTGTCCAACGCGGCGTTCGGGCTGGAAGTGGCAGGCGTCGGCAAGAAGGAGCGCGAAAAACGCGCCATGACCGTGCTCGAACAGGTCGGCCTCGCGCCGTTCGCGGAAAAGTTGCCGGCCCAGTTGTCCGGCGGCATGCAGCAACGCGTGGGTCTGGCGCGGGCGTTGGCAGTCAACCCGTCGCTGATGATCATGGACGAGGCGTTCTCCGCGCTCGATCCGCTCAAACGCAAGGAAATGCAGAACGTGCTGCTCGATCTGCAACGCGAGCAGCAGCGCACCATCCTGTTCGTCTCGCACGATCTGGAAGAGGCGATGCGCATCGGCACCCGGATCGCGATCATGGAAGGCGGCAAGGTCGTACAGGTCGGCACGCCCCAGCAAATCATCACCAATCCCGCCGACGACTATGTGCGGGCGTTCTTCGAAGGCATCGACACCAGCCGCTATCTGACGGCCGGCGACCTGATGCAGACCGACGCGGTGCCGCTCATGCAGCATTCGCCGCAGATCGACGCCTCGAGCGTGGCCGCGACGCTCAACGGCAGCGCCGAATACGCCTTCGTGCTCGACAGCGAGCGCAAGTTCCGCGGCTTCGTGTGCCGCGATGCGATGGGTAGCGCGTCGCCGCAGCTCAATCACATCGAGTGCATCCGCCGCACCACGCCGTTAGACGACGTCGTCGAACGCGTGGTGGCAAGCCGTGCGCCGCTGCCGGTCGTCGAAGCGGACGGCTCCTACTGCGGTTCGGTCAACAAGACGAACGTGCTGAACGTTCTCACGCGCCATCGAGGTTCCCATGTCTGAAGTCATTCCACTTGGCGCCTGGGTCGATCACGGCGTTCACTACCTGCTCGACCACGACGCAAAAACCTTCGATTCCATCGGCAAGGTCATCGAGAGTTTTGCCGCGCTGATCGAGCACGGCCTGCAAGCGGTGCCGATGTGGGCGCTGATGGCGTTTTTCGTCGGTGTCGGCTTGTGGCGGGTGGGCTGGCGTTTCGCGCTGTTCACGTTGCTGGCGATGCTGCTGATCTACGGCACCGGCTTCTGGGATCAGATGGTGATCACGCTCGGTCTCACGCTCTCGTCGACCTTGATCAGCCTGTTGCTCGGCGTGCCGCTCGGCATCTGGACCGCGAAGAGCCGCACCGTCGAAATGATGGTGCGCCCCGTGCTCGATCTGATGCAGACCATGCCCGCGTTCGTCTACCTGATTCCGGCGGCCATGCTGTTCGGTCTCGGCCGCGTGCCGGGGATTCTTTCCACGGTGATCTTCGCCATGCCGCCTGCTGTGCGTCTCACGTCGCTCGGCATCAAGCATGTGAATCGCGAAATCGTCGAAGCAGGGCAGGCGTTCGGCTGCACGCCCCTGCAATTGCTCTACAAGGTGCAGTTTCCGAACGCACTGCCGTCGATCATGACCGGCGTGAACCAGACCATCATGATGGCGCTCTCGATGGTGATCATCGCCTCGATGGTCGGCGCGGGCGGTCTCGGCAACGACGTGCTGGCGAGTATTCAGCGGCTCGATATCGGCCTTGGTTTCGAAAGCGGTCTCTCGGTGGTGATGCTGGCGATCATTCTCGACCGCATCACGGAAAGCTTCGGCCGCTCGCCTGGCACGGCGCGGGCGCCTCTGTTGTCGGGCTTGCGCAGCGTCATGAAGGTGCGCCGGGCGCCGGCGGCACAGCACGGCTGAGCCGCCTATGAAGCGCGACGCGATCTCTCCTGTTGTTGAGGCTCCATCAGACTCGCCGCTGTCCGGGCTCGCGCACTTCGGCTTTCTGACGCTGCCGAACTTTTCGATGATCGCGTTCACGAGCGCGGTCGAGGTGCTGCGCATGGCCAACTACGTGGGTCGCGCGCAGCACTACACATGGTCGGTGATTACGCCGGACGGCGAACCGGCGCAGGCGAGTAACGGCATCACCGTGAAGCCGACCACGACGCTGGTCGAAGCGGGCATGCCCGATGTGCTGATCGTCTGTGCCGGCTGGCATGTGCGCGACTACGTGGACGAGACGATCATCGCCTTGCTGCAAGATGTTGCGTCGAAGGGCATTCCGCTTGGCGGTATTTGCACGGGACCGTACGCGCTGCTGGCTGCGAATCTGCTCGACGGTTATCGCTGTACCGTGCATTGGGAAGACATGTCCCCGTTGCACAAGAGTTACCCGCACGTGCGTTTTGCCGATGAACTGTTCGTGATCGACCGTGACCGGATGACCTGCACCGGCGGCACCGCGCCACTCGATCTGATGCTGAACCTGGTCGGCATGCGCCTTGGCCATGCCGTCGCCGCGCAAGTGTCAGAGCAGTTCATCGTCGAGCGGATTCGCGGGTCGACGGATTATCAGCATATTCCCGTCGACGCGCGGGTCGGCTTCTCGCGAGCGGAATTGATCGAAGTCGTGCGCTTGATGGAAGCGAATATCGAAGAGCCGTTGTCGCTCGACGAACTCGCGCGGCTCGTGCATCTGTCGCAACGCCATTTGCAGCGGATGTTCAAGATGTTTCTGAGCGTATCGCCGACGCACTATTACCTGACGCTGCGTTTGCGTCGTGCGCGTGAACTGTTGCGCAATACGGATGCGTCGATCGCGCGGGTAACGGCTGTGTGCGGTTTTCATTCGCCGTGCCATTTCAGTAAGGCCTATCGCGCGCAGTTTGGTCACGCGCCGAGTGTAGAGAGACGGTTGTCTGCGTAGATGAGTCTGCATGAGTGAGTTGACGTCAATGAAGTCGACGCAAGAAGTCGCACTTTGAAAATCCGATTATTAAAACCAGTGAAGCATCAATCACCCAAAGGGAACGCCATGAAACGTTTGTGGGCTGCGTCGTTGTGCGCGCTGTCGGTGTCATCTGCCCTTGCCGCGGAACCTGCCACCTGCCGGGACGTCCGGTTCGCCGACGTCGGCTGGACCGATATCGCGGCGACGACCGGTCTCGCTTCGACCGTGCTGGAAGGGCTCGGCTACAAGCCGACCAAAACCATCGCTTCGGTGCCGATCACCTTTGCGGGGGTGAAGAGCAAGCAGATCGATGTGTTCCTCGGCTACTGGTCGCCGACCATGGACCCGATGATCGATCCGTTCAAGAAGGCCGGCCAGCTCACCGTGCTGCCTACGCCGAACCTGACCGGAGCGAAATACACGCTGGCCGTGCCGGACTACGCGTATCAGGCGGGCATCAAAACCTTCGCCGACATCGCGAAGAACTACGACAAGCTCGACGGCAAGATTTATGGCATAGAACCGGGTAACGACGGCAATGCGCTGATCAAGAAGATGATCGACAGCAACCAGTACGGTCTTGGCAAGTTCAAGCTGGTGGAGTCGAGCGAGGCGGGCATGCTGGTCGAAGTGAATCGCGCGGTTCGCGACAAGAAGCCGATCGTGTTCCTCGGCTGGGAACCGCATCCGATGAACGTGCAGATGAAGATCGATTACCTGTCCGGCGGTGACGACGTGTTCGGCCCGAACTACGGCGAAGCCAGAGTGCTGACGGTCACACCGAACGATTACTCGGCGCGCTGCCCGAACGTCGCAAAGCTCGTGTCGAACCTGCAGTTCACGACGGATATCGAGAACCACGTGATGCTGCCGATCATGAACAAGACGGATCCGAACAAAGCGGCGAAGGACTGGCTGAAGGCGAATCCGGCTGTGCTCGACAAGTGGCTTGCCGGCGTGAAGACCTTTGATGGGAAGGATGGGTTGCCGGCGGTGAAGGCTTATGTTGCGGGGAAGTGAGGGTTGAGGGTTTGGGTTTCGCATTCGCGTCGTTCCGGCGGCGCGAATGCGGGGGGCTGCAAACCCTGACCCATCACTTCGGCCGGCAAGCCAGCGCAGAAAAACCCGGACGACAAACGGCGCCCTCAAATTGCCTGAGCCCGCCCCGGGAAGGTTTCGTCATAGCCTGAACCGTCATCGACTTCGGCCGCCGTACCGCGTTGCTCGCGGTACATCATCGGCGGCAAACCGAACTGCTTGCGGAATTCGCGGCCCAGATGCGAGGCGTCGGAAAAGCCGCAACTCGACGCGATATCCGCTACCGTTTTATCCGAACTTGTCAGCAGCCAGGCTGCAGTGCGCAAACGCACCTGCTTCGCATAGGCCTGCGGCGCCTTACCGGTTTGCGCCTTAAAAAGCCGTTCGAGCTGACGCGGCGACAGGTCGAGCTTGCGTGCCAGTTCATCCAGCGATAACGATCGCCCCACATGCTGCTCCATCAGCAAAATCGCGCGCTTCACCTTCGGATGCGCAGCAGGCGCCAACCCCGGTGGATGCGGCTGCGGCGCATTGCCCTTTTGCATATCGTCCACCAGCAGAATCCGCAACGCCTTCTGCACCGTGGCCGTTTCAAAGTGGCGCAGCAGAATCGCGGCCGCCACGTCGATCGACGCCCGCCCACCGGAACACGTAATGCGCCGACGGTCGATCACAAATAGCCGATCCGCCACCAACGCCTCCTCGTTGACCGACGGAAAGCGCTCGATGAAATCCCAGTAGTGAAACCAGCTTACGCAGATGCGGTGGCCTTCCAGCACGCCTGCGCGCATCAGCGAGAACACGCCGGTGCACATGCCGACGAGCGTCGCATCGGTGGCGGCAGCGCGGCGGATGAAGGCCAGCGTCGCATCGTTCGCGGCCGGCCCCGAATGCAGCAGGCCGCCCACCACGACGACGTAATCGAAGCGTTCGGCGTTGTCGAACGTCTCCCACGGCGTGATCTGGATCCCGCAACTCGCACGCACTGGAGCAAGGGTTTCCCCTATCACGCTCCAAGAACAGCGCACGGGCTTGCTAAAGTCGCCTTCGTCCGCGGACAGGCGCAACAGGTCGACGAAACCCGAGAACGCCGTCAGCGTGAAGTTCGGCAGCAGGATGATGCCGAAGCGGATGCGTTGCTTCAAGGTGCCGTCGATCGATTGAAGGGGAAGCGGTTCAGCGGAATTCATGCGTGCAGCCGGCAAGGGAAAAGGGTTGAAACAAGCATAGCACCGGGGACAGGGGCGCTTAAGCTGCCCCTGTCGCAAATGCGTCAGAAGTCATCGCAAATCCGCCGCAGCGCTTGGCCGGCGGCCCGCTTGACGCCACTATCCCACTGTCATGCCGTTTTTATTCTATCGGTCCAATTTGACGTGCGGTGCAATAGGGGCTAGTTCAAGCCAAACCCGGCACCCTAAGTATCGCAACGTATAAGGCACGCCATGAACGTCAGCGTCTTCGATCTGTTCAAGATCGGCATCGGTCCCTCAAGCTCGCACACGGTCGGGCCGATGATCGCTGCGTGCCGCTTCGCCTCGCATATCGAAGACGCCAATCTGCTGAGCTTCGTGCGTCGCGTCAAGGTCGAGCTGTTCGGCTCGCTCGGTGCGACCGGGAAAGGGCATGGCACGGACAAGGCGGTGCTGCTCGGCCTCGAAGGCAATCTGCCCGATCTGATCGACCCGGACGTGATCGAACCGCGCCTGCAGGCGATTCGCGAAACGAAGCAACTGGTGCTGCTCGGCAAGCATCCGGTCAAATTCGACGAGCGCGAGCAGCTCGGCTTCTTTCGCAAGCTGATGCCGGGCGCGCCGGGCTCGAGCATCGTGCATCCGAACGGCATGCGTTTTCAGGCCTTCGACGAAAACGGCCAGTTGCTGGTGGAGAAAGAGTATTACTCGATCGGCGGCGGCTTTGTGATCAATCGCGAAGGCGACCGCGTCAATGGCCTGCGCGCTGGCGCCGAAGTGCCGTTCCCGTTCCGGACCGGCGACGATCTGATGCGTGTGTGCCGCGAAACCGGTTTGTCGATCGCCGAGGTCACGCTGCGCAATGAATGCGCTTCGCGCACCGAACAGGAAGTGCGCGAAGGGCTGCTGACGATCTGGCGCGTCATGTCCGCCTGTGTCGAACGTGGCTGCAAGGTGCGTGGCGAGTTGCCCGGCCCGATGCACGTGAAGCGCCGCGCGGCCGACCTGTGCGCGCAATTGCGTTTCCGTTCGGAAGAATCGCTGCGCGATCCGCTGTCGATGCTCGACTGGGTCAATCTCTACGCCATGGCCGTGAACGAAGAAAACGCTGCGGGCGGGCGCGTCGTCACGGCGCCGACCAACGGCGCGGCCGGCGTGATTCCCGCGGTGCTGCATTACTACGTGAAGTTCATGCATGCGTCGAACGACGAGGGCATCGTCACCTTCCTGCTGACGGCCGCGGCAATCGGCATCATCTATAAGGAAACCGCCTCGATCTCGGGCGCCGAAGTGGGCTGTCAGGGCGAGGTCGGCGTTGCGTGCTCGATGGCCGCCGCGGCGCTCGCCGCTGTGATGGGCGGCACACCGACGCAAGTCGAAAACGCCGCCGAGATCGGCATGGAACACAACCTCGGCATGACCTGCGACCCGGTTGGCGGGCTCGTGCAGATTCCCTGTATCGAACGTAACGCGATGGGCGCGATCAAGGCGCTCAACGCGGCGCGCATGGCGATGAAGGGCGACGGCCAGCACTACGTGTCGCTCGATAACGTGATCAAGACGATGCGTGAAACCGGCGCGGACATGAAGACCAAATACAAGGAGACGTCGCGCGGTGGACTCGCCGTGAACGTCATCGAGTGTTGAACAAGTTAAGAATCAAAGAGTAACAACAGGACCCAAAGGACCAACAATGAGCCGCTATTCGATATTCAGCCTGTTGCGCAACGGGATGTCGTATCACGAGAACTGGGAGCGTCAGTGGAAGAGCCCGGAGCCCAAGCGTGAATACGACGTCGTGATCGTCGGCGGCGGCGGGCATGGCCTCGCCACTGCCTATTACCTCGCGAAGGAGCATGGCGTGCGCAATATCGCCGTGCTGGAGAAAGGCTGGATCGGTGGCGGCAATACCGCGCGCAATACGACCATCGTGCGCTCGAATTACCTGTGGGACGAATCGGCCGCGCTTTACGAAAAGGCGATGAAGCTGTGGGAAGGTCTGTCGCAAGACCTGAACTACAACGTGATGTTCAGCCAGCGTGGCGTGATGAACCTCGCGCACACATTGCAGGACGTGCGCGACACCGAACGCCGCGTGAATGCAAACCGGCTGAACGGGGTGGATGCCGAATTCCTCACGCCGGAGCAGATCAAGAAAATCGAGCCGACCATCAATCTGAACAGCCGCTATCCGGTGCTCGGGGCGTCGATTCAACGCCGTGGCGGCGTAGCGCGCCACGATGCGGTGGCATGGGGCTTCGCACGCGGGGCGGATCAGCACGGTGTCGATATCGTGCAGAACTGCCAGGTCACGGGGATTCGCCGCGACGGCAGCCAGGTGGTCGGCGTGGATACCACCAAGGGTTTCATCAAGGCGAAGAAGGTTGCGGTGGTTGCGGCGGGTAATACGTCGTCGCTCGCCGATATGGCGGGTATCCGCTTGCCTCTGGAGAGCCATCCTTTGCAGGCTTTGGTCTCGGAGCCGATCAAACCGGTCGTCAATACGGTGGTGATGTCGAACGCGGTGCACGCGTACATCAGCCAGTCAGACAAGGGCGATCTGGTGATCGGTGCGGGCGTCGATCAGTACACTGGCTTCGGTCAGCGCGGCAGCTTTCAGATCATCGAAGGCACGCTCGAAGCGATCGTTGAGATGTTCCCGGTGTTTTCGCGTGTGCGGATGAACCGCCAGTGGGGCGGCATCGTGGACGTGTCGCCGGATGCGTGCCCGATCATCAGCAAGACCGACGTGAAGGGGCTTTATTTCAATTGCGGCTGGGGCACGGGCGGCTTCAAGGCGACGCCTGGTTCGGGTTGGGCCTATGCACACACGATCGCGAAGGACGAGCCGCATCCGCTGAACGCGCCGTTCTCGCTGGATCGGTTCTATACCGGCCATCTGATCGATGAACACGGCGCCGCAGCCGTTGCCCACTGACTCCGGTCGACACGAGGAGAACCATATGCTGCTGATCGAATGCCCTTGGTGCGGGCCACGCGCCGAAACCGAATTTTCCTGCGGCGGCGAAGCCGATATTGCGCGTCCGCTCGACACCGACAAGCTCACCGACAAGGAATGGGGCGACTACCTGTTCATGCGCAAGAATTCGCGCGGCGTGCATCGCGAGCAATGGATGCACACGCAAGGATGCCGCCGCTGGTTCAAGGCCCAGCGCGACACCGTGAGCTACGAGATTCAGGGCTACGAGACGTTCGAACGTCCGCTGCTCGCGATGGACAGCAACGAGGCTAACGCACAAGACAAGGCACACGAGGGCAAGGCACCATGAGCCAGAAAGACCGACTCCCCAGCGGCGGGCGCATCAACCGCGCGATCGTACTGAACTTCACGTTCAACGGCCGCAAGTACCAGGGTTACCAAGGCGATACGCTCGCGTCCGCGCTGCTCGCGAACGGTGAGCACTTCGTGGCACGTAGCTGGAAGTACCACCGGCCGCGCGGCATCGTGACGGCGGGTGTGGAAGAGCCGAATGCGATCGTGCAGCTCGAAACCGGCGCATACACGGTGCCGAACGCGCGCGCGACTGAAGTGGAGTTGTATCAGGGACTCGTCGCGACCAGCGTGAACGCGCAGCCGAGCATCGAAAAAGACCGCATGGCGATTAACCAGAAGTTCGCACGCTTCATTCCGGCGGGCTTCTACTACAAGACCTTCATGTGGCCGCGCAAATTCTGGCCGAAATATGAGGAAGTGATTCGCGATGCAGCCGGTCTCGGCAAGGCGCCTGAGCAAACCGATGCGGACCGCTACGACAAGTGCTTTGCGCATTGCGACGTGTTGGTGGTCGGCGGTGGTCCGACGGGGCTGGCGGCTGCGCATGCGGCGGCATTGTCCGGCGCACGCGTGACGCTGATCGACGATCAGCCGGAACTCGGCGGCTCGCTGCTGTCGTGCCGTGCGGAGATCGACGGCAAACCGGCGCTGCAATGGGTCCACAAGATCGAGGACGAGTTGCGGCAGATGCCCGATGTGAAGATCCTGTGCCGCAGCACCGCATTCGGTTACCAGGACCATAACCTCATCACCGTCACGCAGCGGCTCACCGAGCATCTGCCGGTGTCGCAGAGAAAGGGTACGCGCGAACTGATGTGGAAGATCCGTGCGAAACGCGTGATTCTCGCAACAGGCGCGCATGAGCGGCCGATCGTGTTCGGCAACAACGATCTGCCGGGCGTGATGCTGGCCTCGGCTGTGTCGACCTATCTGCATCGCTATGCGGTGCTGCCGGGCCGCAATGCCGTGGTGTTCACGAACAACGACGACGGCTATCAATGCGCGCTCGATCTGAAAGCGGCCGGTGCCCAGGTGACGGTCGTCGATCCGCGCGCGGCCGAATCGAAGGGCACGCTGCCCGCGCTCGCACGGCGCTATGGTGTCAAGGTAATGAACGGTGTGGCTGTGACAGCGGCGCACGGCAAGCTGCGGGTTGCCTCGGTCGAAGTCGCGTCGTATTCGAACGGACAGGTCGGGGCGAAGCAGGGCGAGCTGCCCTGCGATCTGCTCGCGATGTCCGGTGGCTGGAGTCCGGTGCTGCATCTGTTCGCGCAATCGGGCGGCAAGGCGCACTGGCATGACGACAAGGCGTGCTTCGTGCCGGGCAAAGCGATGCAGGCGGAGACCAGCGTTGGTGCGTGTGCCGGTGATTTCACGCTGGGACAGGGGATTCGCTTCGCGGTCGATGCCGGTGTCGAGGCGGCGCGTGCAGCCGGTCACATCGTTGCGCGGCCGAATCCGGTGCACGTGGCCGAGGTTACCGAAACGAAGATGCAACCGCTGTGGCTCGTCGGTGGCCGCGAACTCGCAACGCGCGGGCCTAAGCAGTTCGTCGACTTCCAGAACGACGTGTCGGCAGCCGATATTTTTCTGGCGGCGCGCGAAGGTTTCGAATCGGTCGAACACGTGAAGCGCTATACGGCGATGGGCTTCGGCACCGATCAGGGCAAGCTCGGCAACATCAACGGCATGGCGATTCTCGCGCAGGCACTCGGCAAGACCATTCCCGAAACCGGCACGACGACGTTCCGTCCGAACTACACGCCGGTTACGTTCGGCACGTTTGCGGGCCGCGAGCTGGGTGAGTTTCTCGATCCGGTGCGTAAGACCGCGGTGCACGAATGGCACGTGGAAAACGGCGCGGCGTTCGAGGACGTCGGCAACTGGAAGCGTCCCTGGTACTTCGCGAAGGCCGGCGAGGACATGCATGCCGCAGTGGCGCGCGAGTCGCTCGCGGTGCGCACGAGCGTCGGCATTCTCGACGCTTCGACGCTCGGCAAGATCGACATTCAGGGCCCCGATGCGGCGAAGCTGCTGAACTGGGTCTACACGAATCCGTGGAGCAAACTGGAAGTCGGCAAATGCCGCTATGGCCTGATGCTCGACGAAAACGGCATGATCTTCGACGACGGCGTGACCGTGCGTCTCGCCGACCAGCACTACATGATGACGACCACCACAGGCGGCGCGGCACGCGTGCTGACGTGGCTCGAACGCTGGCTGCAAACCGAGTGGCCGGACATGCGCGTGCGGCTCGCTTCCGTGACGGATCATTGGGCGACGTTTGCCGTGGTCGGCCCGAACAGCCGCAAGGTCTTGCAGAAGGTCTGCCACGACATCGACTTTGCGAACGCGGCGTTCCCGTTCATGAGCTATCGCGAAGGCACCGTGGCAGGTGCGGCATCGCGCGTGATGCGGATCAGCTTCTCGGGCGAACTGGCTTATGAAGTGAACGTTCCTGCGAACGTTGGTCGCGCGGTGTGGGAGGCGCTGATGGCCGCAGGCGCGGAATTCGACATCACGCCGTATGGCACCGAAACCATGCACGTGCTGCGTGCGGAGAAGGGCTACATCATCGTCGGCCAGGACACGGATGGGTCGATGACACCGTACGATCTCGGCATGGGCGGGCTGGTCGCGAAGTCGAAAGACTTCCTCGGCAAGCGTTCATTGACGCGCTCGGATACGGCGAAGGCGGGGCGTAAGCAACTGGTCGGACTGCTCGCGGACGATCCGTCGTTCGTGATCCCTGAAGGCTCGCAGATCGTCGCGGGTCCGTTCCAGGGCGATACCGCGCCGATGCTCGGTCACGTCACGTCGAGCTATTACAGCCCGATCCTGAAGCGCTCGATTGCAATGGCGGTGGTGAAGGGCGGCCTCGACAAGATCGGCGAAACGGTCACGATTCCGCTCGCGAGCGGCAGGCAGATTGCGGCCAAGGTCACCAGCTCGGTGTTCTACGACAGCGAAGGAGCACGTCAACATGTGGAATGAAACAAGAGGGACGGTGTCGGCAGTGGATCGCGCTGTCGGCCAGCAAACGGGCGTGTGGCAGGAGTCGCCGCTGGTGGGCGCGGATGCGCTGCTGAAGAAGCATCAGGCGACGGTGTCGGCGGCCTTTAGATTGAGCGAGCGGCCGTTTCTCGAACTCGTGAATGTGCGTGGCGACACGCGTGACGCGGCGTTCGTGAGCGCGGTGGAAAGCGTGATCGGCTGCCGGCCGCCCGAGAAGGCGAACACCATTGCACGCGGTAATGGTTACGACATGCTGTGGCTCGGTCCCGATGAGTGGCTGGTGCGTTCGGCCATGGCGCACGACGCGACACGTACCGCGCCGTTGCAGGCGAAGCTCGGTGCGGCATTTGTGGGCGTGTTCGCGTCGGCGGTGGATATCGGCAGCGGCTATACGGTGCTCGAGATCAGCGGCACGCGAACGCGTGAAGTGCTGGCGCGCGGATGTCCGCTCGATCTGCATCCGAAACTGTTCGGCGAAGGGCAGTGCGCGCAGAGTCACTACTTCAAGGCTTCGATGACGTTGTTGCCCACCGGCGCGGACAGCTTCGATATCGTCGTGCGCCGCAGCTTTGCGGACTACTTCGTCAAGATCATGCTCGATGCGGCCGAGCCGCTGATGTCGTGAAGCGCGGCGGGCGGTGTCTTGCTGAGGCACCGCTCGCGGCTCTCCTGATCGCCGACTGACATGACGTCGACACGTCTCGCCACCGCGCGTCTCACCGAGCGCGCGTGCCAACAGGGCGATGCCCATGCCGCGCTCGCGCTGCTCGATCAGAGCATCGTATTGCGGCATCGGCGCATCGCGTTGATCCGCTATCTCCTCGCACAGCAGTTGGGCGCACCACTGCAGTCGCGGCATCACGAATACGTTGAGAAGATTGCCGCTCGCTTGAGTGCGGATGCGCTTGCGCGGATTGCCGGCGCTGCGCGGGCGCGGTTGCGACCCTAACGACGCCCTCGTTCCATCCCGATGACGTATTCCTTCTATGTGGCCGATTTATGTCGGCGTCTACTGAATACGCACTGATCGGAACGTCCACGCGGCAGCCGCCGCATCAACGAGGGCATGACATGTCTACCGTTTTTCAGCCTCGCGCGAGCGCAGCCGCCAGACTCGAACGCCTGCCGTTCTCCGGATATCACCGGACCATTTTCATCATCATCGCGATCGCGTTCTTTTTCGACTCGGTCGATCTCGGCACGATGACCTTCGTGCTCGGTTCGATCAAGAGCGAATTTCATTTGTCGAGCGCGACGGCGGGGTTGGTCGCGAGTGCGAGCTTCTTCGGCATGGTGATCGGCGCAGCGGTTGCCGGATTGCTGGCCGATCGCTTCGGACGGCGCCCCGTGTTTCAGTGGAGCATGGTGCTGTGGGGGCTCGCGTCGTATCTGTGCTCGACCGCACAGAGCGTCGAGGCGCTGATTTTCTATCGCGTGCTGCTCGGTTTCGGCATGGGCATGGAGTTTCCCATCGCGCAGACGCTCTTGTCCGAATTCGTACCTGCCAGGTCACGTGGACGACTGATCGCGTTGATGGATGGCTTCTGGCCGCTCGGATTTATCACGGCGGGCGTGGTGTCGTATTTCGTGTTGCCGACGTTCGGGTGGCGCACCGAGTTCGCGCTGCTGGCGATTCCCGCCGTGTTCGTGCTGATCGTGCGCCGTGTCGTGCCGGAGTCGCCGCGCTGGCTGGAACATCGGGGACGCCTCGCCGAGGCGGACAAAATCCTCGCCGAAGTCGAAGTGAAGGTGATGAAAGCGACCGGACTGAGCCAGTTGCGCGCACCGGTGATGCTGCAGGAACCGCCGGCAGCGAAGGGCACGAGTGCGTTCCGCGAGATCTGGAGCGTGGCTTACCGCCGTCGCACGATCATGGTGTGGACGTTGTGGTTCTTCGCGTTGTTGGGATTTTATGGGCTGACGTCGTGGCTCGGCGCGCTGATGCAACAAGCGGGCTTTGCGGTGACGAAGTCGGTGCTGTACACGGTGCTGATTTCGCTCGGCGGGATTCCGGGTTTCATCTGCGCAGCGTGGCTGGTCGAACGCTGGGGACGTAAGCCGACCTGTATCGCGTCGTTGACCGGCAGCGCAGTGATGGCCTATGTCTACGGACAAACCGCGCTGCACGCGCAAACGCCGACGCTGCTGATCTGCGCCGGACTTGCGATGCAGTTTTTTTTGTTTGCGATGTGGGCGGTGCTTTACACCTATACGCCTGAGCTTTATGGCACGGGAGCGCGGGCTACGGGGTCAGGGTTTGCATCGGCGATTGGCCGCGTGGGGTCGTTGATCGGCCCTTATGTGGTCGGCGTGGTGCTGCCGATGTTCGGGCAGGGTGGCGTGTTTTCGCTTGGCGCGATGTGTTTTGTGATCGCTGCTGCAGCTGTATGGACTATGGGGATCGAGACGCGTGGGCTGGCGCTGGAGACTTTGGTGTCTGGAGCAGTTGAGTCGGACGCGCAGGGAGTGTTGAGTCCTGCGCGGGAGTGACGCTTGCCGAGTGTCCTGTCCCGTTCGAGAATGACCGCTTGTCCTCTGACCGAACCCCAAAAAAGGGCCGCGAAATATTCGCGGTCTTTTTACTGGCGCCAGGTTCGACGGTTAGTGTCGACGCGGATTAAACCGCCGCTACGTCACGCTTCCGCGAAGCCATCCCATTCGCCACGAAGTAAGGCGTCTCCACCCGCGCCAGAGTCTTCCGTCCGCGAATCTGATCTGCGATCTTCTCCGCAAGCATGATCGTCGGCGCGTTCAGATTGCCGGTGGTGATCTGCGGCATGATCGATGCATCGACCACGCGCAGCGCATCGAGCCCATGCACGCGGCCTTCGTTATCCACCACAGCCATATCGTCATAACCCATTTTGCACGAGCACGACGGATGAAACGCGGTCTCCGCACGCATGCGCACGAAAGCATCGAGCTGTTCATCCGTCGTCAACTCCGCGCCCGGATTCAGCTCCTGGCCGCGATAGCGATCCAAAGCCGGCTGCCGCATGATCTCGCGCGTAATACGGATCCCGTCACGGAATTCCCGCCAGTCGAGCGGATCGGCCATGTAGTTGAACAGGATGCTCGGATGCGCGGCAGGATCGCGTGACGTGAGCTTCACACGACCACGGCTTGGCGAACGCATCGAGCCGACATGCGCCTGGAAACCGTGCATCTTGATCGCGTTGGAACCGTTGTAGTTGATCGCGACGGGCAGGAAGTGATACTGGATGTTCGGCCACAGATCCTCATCGCGGGTACGGATGAAGCCGCCCGCTTCGAACTGATTGCTCGCGCCAATACCCGTGCCGTTAAGCATCCATTCAAGTCCGATGGCCGGCTGATTCCACCATTGCAACGCGGGATACAGCGAAACCGGCTCCTTGCATTCGTACTGGATGTACATCTCCAGATGGTCCTGCAGGTTTTCGCCGACGCCTGGCAGATCGTGCACGAGCGGCACGTCGAGCTCGCGCAGCCACGTCGAACGGCCTACGCCCGAGCGCTGCAACAATTGCGGCGAGGCAATCGCGCCGCTGCACACCAGCACTTCGCGGCGTGCATGCGCTGTCTCGGCATTGCCGTGACGCAGATACGTGACGCCAATCGCTCGCTTGCCCAGGAACAGCACGCGATCGGTCATGGCATGCGTCACGATGGTGAGATTCGGGCGCGTCTTGGCGCGATCCAGATAGCCGCGCGCGGTGCTGGCGCGTCGGCCGTTCGCTGTGACCGTGCGATCCATCGGGCCGAAGCCTTCCTGCTGATAGCCGTTGAGGTCGTCGGTACGCGGAAAACCCGCCTGCACGCCGGCCTCGACCATTGCCGCGAACAAGGGATTGTTGCCGGGCTTGCTCGTCGTCACATGGACCGGGCCGTCGCCGCCGTGATACGCGTTCGCGCCGACATCGCGTGTCTCGGCTTTGCGGAAGTACGGCAGGCAATCCAGATAGGTCCAGTTTTCCAGCCCGGGGCGGCCGGCCCACCCGTCGTAATCGAGCGCGTTGCCGCGGATATAGCACATACCGTTGATCAGCGACGAACCGCCGAGCCCTTTGCCGCGTCCGCACTCCATGCGACGGTTGTTCATATGCGGCTCGGGGTCGGTTTCATACGCCCAGTTATAGCGCCGACCTTGCAACGGATAGGCGAGGGCCGCGGGCATCTGCGTGCGGAAATCAAAGCGGTAGTCGGGGCCGCCTGCTTCGAGGAGCAGCACGGTCACATCCGCGTCTTCGGTCAGGCGAGAGGCGAGCACGTTACCCGCTGAACCCGCGCCGACGATGATGTAGTCGTATTCGTTCGAAGCCATCGCCAACACTCCTTAGCAGGCTGTTGAATTTGGATCCCGTGTAAACGGGGTTTGAGGGACAGGCGTTATGGATATCGTGTTCATGATCTTTGGCAGCGGATGCGATGCGCGGAATGGATGAGATGCAGGAGCCCCTGTTCACGACGGTCAAGCTGGAGGACTTCGTCCCGGCAGATCACCCGTTGCGACCGATCCGGTTGCTGGTGAATGATGCGTTGAAACGGCTCAACGGGCTGTTCAGCGTCATCTACGCGGACACCGGCCGTGCCTCGATTGCGCCTGAGAAGCTGATGCGGGCGCTGCTGTTGCAGGTGTTCTACTCGGTGCGCAGCGAGCGCATGCTCATGGAGCAGATGCGCTACAACCTGCTGTTCCGCTGGTTCGTCGGGCTGGCGATTGAGGACGCCGTGTGGGACCACTCGGTGTTCTCGAAGAACCGCGACCGGTTGCTGGAGCATGAAGTCGTGGAAGCGTTCTTCACCGAAGTCATGAGCCTGGCGGACAAACGGGGCTTGCTGTCGAGAGACCATTTCTCGGTGGACGGCACGCTGATTCAGGCGTGGGCCAGTCACAAGAGCTTCCGCCGCAAGGACGGCCCGGACGATGGTCCGCCAGCCGGCGGTGGCCGCAACGCCGACACTGACTGGAAAGGCGAGCGACGTAGCAATGCCACGCACGAGTCGACTACTGATCCGGAGGCGCGATTGTTCAAGAAGAGCCACAAGAGCCCGGCCATCCTGTGCTACCACGGGCACATCCTGATGGAGAATCGCTCGGGGCTGGTGGTCGGCGCCGTGGTTAGTCACGCGGATGGTTTCGCCGAGCGGGCCAGCGCGTTGCAATTGCTCGATTGCGTGCCAGGCGCTCATGCGAAGACAGTTGGTGCCGACAAGGCGTATGACACCCGCGACTTCGTGAACGATTGCCGCGCTCGCAACGTGACACCGCATGTCGCGCGCAACGATGAGCGTTGGGGCGGCAGCGCAATCGACGGTCGCACTTCGCGGCATGCGGGCTACCGGATTAGCCAGATCATCCGCAAACGAATCGAAGAGCATTTCGGCTGGGGCAAGACCATCGGACGGATCCGGCAGACCGTCTATCGCGGTATCAAGCGCGTCGACCAGCACTTCAAGCTGACGATGGTTGCGAGCAATCTGACCCGCATGGCCCGAATGCCAGGTGTGGTGCCGCAAGGAGCGACGCGATGAGCCGCTACGGCGCGAAGACTGCGCGCCACAAGGGCTGCATGCGTGCGCATGCCCCGCGCAGATTGCGCGGCGAACCGGTAATTCAGCGGGAAATCGCACGCGCAAGCCTCCTGAACATAGCTTCGGTCCTCATGACGGGGCGCTTTTCAACAGCCTGTTAGTCTTACTGTGTCATATATCCTGAGGACCACTGCTTCGATGAATGGTGCAAGCGTTGCGTGAGCCGTAGTCCGAGCAAGATGCGCAACGTAGT
>NZ_JBNPVS010000055.1:0-65932 GCF_050434225.1 Paraburkholderia sp. GAS32
AGCTGAAATTCACGAAGCATTCTTGAAATTCGGCTGCGCCCTCGTCTGCTGGAACATCTTCAGGCGTACGGAGCAGCCTTTTTGAACTGGCCTCTTAAGGCTTTTGAGCCTCTCTCATCAGGACACTACTTTCATGGCTCACAAACCTCAGATCAAGATTCCGGCGACGTACATGCGCGGCGGCACTAGCAAGGGTGTGTTCTTTCGGCTGCAGGATTTGCCGGAGGCCGCCCAGGTGCCAGGCGCGGCGCGCGATGCGCTGCTGATGCGTGTGATCGGCAGCCCGGACCCGTATGGCAAGCAGATCGACGGTATGGGCGGCGCGACTTCCAGCACGAGCAAGACGGTCATTATCGCGAAGAGCAGCAAGCCGGATCATGACGTGGACTATCTGTTCGGGCAGGTTTCCATCGACAAGGCTTTCGTCGATTGGAGCGGCAATTGCGGGAATCTCTCTGCCGCGGTGGGGCCGTTTGCGATTAGCGCGGGTCTCGTCGATGCGAGCCGGATTCCGCAGAACGGTGTGGCTGTTGTGCGCATCTGGCAGGCGAATATCGGCAAGACGATCATCGGGCATGTGCCTATTACCGATGGCGCTGTGCAGGAAACCGGCGACTTTGAACTCGATGGCGTGACGTTTCCGGCGGCTGAAGTTCAGCTTGAGTTCATGGACCCGGCTGCCGAAGAGAAGGGCGCGGGCGGCGCGATGTTCCCGACGGGGAATCTGGTCGATGACCTCGAGGTGCCGGGTGTCGGCACGCTGAAGGCGACGATGATCAATGCCGGTATCCCGACCATATTCGTGGATGCGGAAGCGATCGGTTATAAGGGCACCGAACTACAGGACGCTATCAATAGCGACGAGAAGGCGCTCGCGATGTTCGAGACCATTCGCGCGCATGGTGCGGTGCGTATGGGCCTGATCAAGAACATCGATGAGATCGCGACGCGGCAGCATACGCCGAAGGTTGCGTTTGTCGCCAAGCCTGCCGACTACGTGGCTTCTAGCGGCAAGCGCGTTGCCGCGAGTGACGTCGATCTGCTGGTGCGGGCGATGTCGATGGGTAAGCTGCATCACGCGATGATGGGGACGGCAGCAGTTGCGATTGGTACGGCGGCGGCGATTTCAGGGACGCTGGTGAATCTTGCCGCGGGAGGTGGCGCGCGGGATGCGGTGCGGTTCGGACATCCGTCGGGGACGCTGCGAGTGGGGGCCGAGGCTCGGGAGGAAGGCGGGGAGTGGACGGTCACCAAAGCAATTATGAGTCGTAGTGCGCGAGTGTTGATGGAGGGGTGGGTGAGGGTGCCGGGGGAATGAGTCCAATGGCATCGAACAATCGCGCTACGGCAAAGCGCCGACCGGCCTGCTGAACAGCATGAACGGCCAGACGGCCAGGATCCGGACCATCATTGCGGGAGGGTATCCGGGATGGCTGGGCAAGCCGTCTTCGGCCTCCACTTCCGAGCGTTTGAATCGGGTGCAGATCCGCATTTCCACCGGCGGCGCATCCGCTCCGAAAGGGGTGCGGAACGCTGACACCCAGGGCCGCTTGTCGTCAAAGGCCATGTACATCGGTGTTGCGCAGCAACTCGCGATCATCCGTCTGGTCTTCGAGGGGGCGGTCAGCCTCATCGCCTGGAGTCGGTCTGCGCCCCGCGTGCAGGCAATGCGATCGCGGCGGAACACCATGAACTCCGTGCCGCCGTCGACGCTGGACGCTCGCCCTGAATTGGCGGATGCGGCGAGACGTTGGGCTGCCGTCTGGCAGTCGTCGCAGTAGCACGCATTGACCATAATGGGCTGACCCCAGGCGCTGATCTCGACCGCGCCACATTGGCAATGCGCCAGGTGTGATGGATTTTTTGTGGCCATAGGCTCCACTCAGTGAGGTTTGACTATCTCACACGCCGAGCTTTCCCAAGGTCACTACCTCATGCTTCGTCACAAGAGCCGCAAAACGGCCCGGAGAGGCCCCCTCAATTCCGGAATAGATTTGCCCATGATCATGCATGATCTATTCCTTAGTAAGATAGCCCATTCCCCGTAGGAGGATCGGATGGATCGGCTCGAAGGCATCAAGATATTCGTGCGCGTCGTAGAAAGCGGGAGCTTTTCAGCGGTTGCGCGTGAGCTTGGGACAGGGCAGCCGGCGATCAGCAAACAGGTTGCCGCGCTCGAAGAACATCTCGGTGCGCAGCTTCTTATGCGCACCTCCCGCAGCCTGAGCCTGACCGAGGCCGGGCGCGACTTCTACGAATCTGCCGTACGACTCATCAGCGATCTCGAGGCAGCGGAATCCCGCATCGGTTCGGGACAGGTCTCGCCGTCCGGCGTGGTGCGTGTCAGCGCCGCGCCCGCCTTCTCTCGACTCTATGTCGTGCCGCAACTCCCTGCGTTCCGCGTTCGCTATCCCAAGGTCGTTGTCGAGTCGCTCGTCTCCGAGCGGACGATCAATCTCGTTGACGAGGGCGTCGACCTCGCCATTCGCAATGGCGCCCTTGCGGACTCGAGCCTTATCGCACGCAAGATCGGCGAGTTCGCCCTCGTCGCCGTAGCGTCTGCGGACTATCTGGAACGCAGAGGAGTGCCGAAGCGACCGAGCGATCTCGACCGCCACGACGGCGTGTTTTTTGTCTCACGGGATGGACCGCGACCCTGGACCTTCGCCAGCCGCGCTGGGGTGGTATCCCATCAGGCGGCGGCATCGTTTCGCACCAATGATGGCGAAGAGCAACGCGCCGCGGTCCTTGCCGGCCTCGGTATCACCCAGGCGCCATACTGGCTTTTTGCGGCCGACATACGCGCCGGAACCGTGCGGCGAATCCTGCGCGATTGTGAGCCGGCCAGAATTCCGATCAGTGCCGTGCGACCCGCGTCCCGCAGTCTGCCCAGCAAAGTCGCCGTGTTTGTTGACTTTCTGGCTGAGCTGCTCGCCGAAATGGACGACTGATCCATTCCTCAATGGGATCGATGCTATCCAAAATTAACGTCTAGTCCGCGCCTGGTGGAATTGATAGATTTGCATCACCGACAAACGAGGTGTTCAAACGAGGTGATGCATCATGAAACGGCTCGACAATAAGGTTGCGATAGTGACAGGCGCTTCAAAAGGAATCGGAGCGGACATTGCAAAAGCCTTCGGCGCGGAAGGCGCGGTGGTGATCGTGAATTACGTGCGCGATCAAGCGGGCGCGGAACGGGTGGTGCGTGAGATCACCGGCAAAGGCGGGCGAGCTATCGCCGTGCAAGGCGACGTGGCGCAGAGGTCCGACGCGCAACGCCTCGTCGCGGAGGCGAAAAATACCTTCGGCCGTCTGGATGTGCTCGTGAACAACGCGGGCGTCTTCTCGTTTGCACCCTTCGAGCAGTTCAGCGAGCAGGAGTTTCACCGTCAGTTCAACACGAATGTGCTTGGCACGTTCCTCATGATCGAAGCCGCTTTGCCGGCCTTCGGTGCGGAAGGCGGCAGCATTATCAACATCGGATCGACGGAGAGTGTCGCTGCCGACCCGACCCTTTCGATCTACGTGGCGTCAAAGAGCGCTGTCGATGGCTTGACGCGCGTGCTCTCAAAAGAGTTCGGCCCCAAGAAAATCCGCGTTAACGCTCTCAGTCCCGGTGGAACCGAAACGGAGGGTGCGCAAGCGGCAGGCGTCATGGGAGCGGAGTTTAAGAAGCAGATAATCGCCAGTACTCCGCTGGGCCGCGTCGGCCAACCCGAGGACATCGCACGTGTGGCCGTATTTCTTGCCTCGGATGATGCGGGCTGGCTCACGGGAGAAATCATCTTCGCGAACGGCGGCAACAAGTAAAACGCCTTCTTGGTTAATAACGCGGGCTACGGCCCAAGGGTCTTCATTGGAATTTCGGTAATCGATTAACAAAGTAGGAGAACGATCGTGTCCGCATACATTGTCTTCACTAGAAGAGGAAAGCCATGATTGACCATATTTATCTCCCCGTCTCTGACCTGGAACGGTCGAGCGAATTTTACAAGAAGCTGCTTGAGCCGCTTGGCATCGACATGCCCTACAAATTCGATCAACTGCACGGTTTCGCGATCAATAGCAATCCGGGTTTCTGGCTGAAGAATGGCGAAGTCGCCAAAGACCTTTACGTCGCATTCACCGCCAGGAGCGCGGACGCTGTCAGGGCCAGCTACAAGGCGGCGATAGACGCGGGAGCTACTTCAAAGAAGGAACCGAGCCTTCGGCCCGAATGGCGTGCCGACTACTTCGCGGCGAACATCGGCGATCCGGACGGATACAACATCGAGATTGCCTATAAGCCTTGGCTCTACAAATAAAAGGTAAGAGATCTATGATCCCGTCATCGCGGCAATCTACAAGCAGCAGATGAGATAGACCGCGATACTGGAATTACCTTCGCTGATATTGCGTTTCGTCGCGGCCAAAGGTCCCGACAAGAACCGCCAACGAACATCGATCCTGCGAGGATTCTTTGGTGCTCTGAGCAGTCTTGATCGCAGCTAAGGCAAGACAGCGAATTCCTGATCCTGCGCGAGTTGAGAATGGGGAATGACCGCTTCGACGGCATTCAGGCACAGACCGGAATGTCGCCCAACCTGCTTACCCAGCGCCTCAAAACAATGGAGGACAACGGGCTCATCGATCGTCGGGTCTATCAGGAGCGACCCAGGCGGCACGCCTACTGCATCACTGACAAGGCGCGTGAGCTTGTCGGAATGATGCTGACCCTTCGTTTGTGGGGAATGCGGCACTGCGGGCTGGACCCGCCGGCTTTCCAGACGTGGAAAGCCGGTGCCCTACGAGGTCTGGCGCGTTTGAGGAAAATCGGACCGTCCGCGCAACCGATTGTCAGGCAGCCCTCACTGACGCACATAGCGCAAGTGTGTGGCGGCTGGACCATCAAGAACCCTGTCAATGCGAAACTGCGGCCCTGGCTCGCCCAGGTTCTCGAAGAGACGCCGCCCACCGCCGAACAACACGGGTGACAAGGCGATTTCCAGCTCGTCAACGACACCCATGGTCAGGTATTGCTGGATCACATCGGCTCCACCCGCGATACGAATATCACGACTGCCTGCGGATTCCCGAGCCAGCTCAAGGGCACGCTCCGGCCCGTCATTGATGAAGTGGAAGATCGTCCCACCCGGGCGCACCCAGGGTTCGCGTTTCTCGTGCGTAAGAACGTATACCGGTGTGTGAAACGGAGCCTCCTCCGGCCATGCGCGCTCGCCTTGCTCGAACATTCGCTTGCCCATAATGTTGGCGCCGATGCGCTCCGTGGTGCTGCGAAGCAGGTCATTGACCGGGCCGGTCTCTCCCCCTGGTCCGAGCTTGAGG
This sequence comes from Paraburkholderia sp. GAS32, assembly GCF_050434225.1. NCBI lineage: Bacteria > Pseudomonadati > Pseudomonadota > Betaproteobacteria > Burkholderiales > Burkholderiaceae > Paraburkholderia > Paraburkholderia sp. GAS32. The sequence goes on from NZ_JBNPVS010000055.1 coordinate 5,329, forward strand.
TTCTGGCGGAAGTACTGTTGATTGAAGATCCAGGCCATCAGCGCACCCCACTTGGCGCCCCAGTTCTTGTACTCAGGCGTGTCCCAATTCTCCATGGTCATTCCTTCCGGTGCCATGTAGCCATCGAGGCTAAGTCCAATGTTGACGAATACTTTACTCATGATTCTCCTCTCGCTGAAATGCATAAAGCAGCATATCGGAGAATGGTCTGCAAATCATCCCTATGTCCGCTTTGGAGCGATTGATTGAATGTCGCCTGGTGGCCGGCCACGGTCCGATGCTGAATGGATGAGGCAGTCCCGCAGGTCGGCATGTATCAGGCACAAGGCGACCCTGACCCTCCGGCCACGAAGGTCGGCAATTGGGGCGTCTAATAAAATTAGTTCAGCGATGTCGATTTAGCCCGATCTCGAACGTCGAGTAGGTGAGCGCTGGAGTTGCGTATCCGGCACTCAACGAGACATCCAGCAAAGGAGAAATCACCGTGCCCCCTCCACTGACCCCCGTTATCACCGTCTTTGAACGGTCGCCCGATCGCGGCAAAGGACTGGCGCGTGACATGCGTGTTCGCTGGGCGCTTGAAGAAGTCGGCCAAGCTTACGAGGTTCGTCTTGTTTCGTTCGGTGCAATGAAGGAACCCGTGCATCGAGCGCTTCATCCTTTTGGGCAGATTCCGACCTATGAAGAAGGCACGCTTGTCCTGTTCGAGTCGGGGGCGATCGTGTTCTATATCGCAGAGCGCCACGCAGGCCTGCTACCTGACGATGCGAATGCCCGGGCACGCGCGATCGCATGGATGTTTGCCGCGCTCAACTCGGTTGAGCCGCCGATCCTCGATCTCCAGACCACCAAATTCATGGAGCGGGACAAGACCTGGTACGACGAGCGCCTGCTTATCGTCGAGGATCGCATCCGTGACCGGCTCGGCGAGCTGTCCGATCGCCTTGGCAACGCCGACTGGCTCGATGGTGCGTTCAGCGCGGGCGACCTGATTATGGTGTCGGTGCTACTGAGGTTGAAAGCATCGGGGCTGCTGGACGAATATCCGAACCTCTCCGCCTATGTCGCCCGCGGCGAAGCGCGGCCCGCCTACAAACGTGCTTTCGCAGCTCAATTGGCGGTTTTCGTCGCTAGCCAGTCACCGATCGCCTGATGAAGGTCAGCTCCAGGCTCAACGCCATCATCGGGCTTCGCCACGGCCCGCGCTGATACTTCGCTTGAATTGTGTCGTGGACACGCATTTCCACCGCACATCGATCCCTGCGAAGTTGAATGATGATCATGTAGTCGACCTCCTCGCCGCGAATATGCGGGTTCGGCGTCGGACCGGAATCGGCCGATTCTGTTTGCAAGGACTTCCCTCAGCGACAATCGAGTCTCGCGCGCCGATACTGAATCGGCGCGACGCCACGAGTCGATTTGAAGGCGCGGCTGAAGGAAAATTCTGACTCGTATCCAACGCGCGCGGCGATATCGCGAAGTCGCAGATCGGTCTGCTCGAGCAGTTGAGCGGCAATCCCCATGCGCCAGCGCGTTAGATAGCTGTGCGGTGGTTCACCTACTGAATTGCTGAAGTTGCGGGCGAACGCAGCGCGCGACAAACCAGCTTCTTTGGCGAGATCCTCCAGTGTCCACGCACGTTCGGGTGCTTCGTGTATGCGCGCGAGAACCCGTGTGATGTGCGGCGAACGCAGCGCCGAAAACCAATCGTTTGTTGCCGGAGATGCAGCGTCGGCCCAATCGCGCATGAAGTAGACGAACAAGGACGAGAGCAGGTTACGAACCACGATCTGATTCCCGAAGTTCGGCGTCTCCACTTCGTTACGAAGCATCCGCAACGTGTCGCATAGCGGTGAACATCCAGGTTCCATTCCAGCGCGGAGCGACACGGCTTGTGGTAGCGCCCGCAACGCGGGAAGCGCCAAGTGCTGATCTATGTCGAACTGGCCGCAAATCAGCGTGGTGGCCTTTGGGTCGCGGTCGACGACACCATCACGCATAGCCAGGAACGTTTCCAGCGGCATGGCTTTGCCTCGCCCAGAATGCGCCACTTCATGCGCACTGCCACGCGGGAACAAGACTAGTTCACCAGCCTGCAATTCCATCGTTTTCGTCTCGGGTTGGCGCACGAAAGCACGCCCTTCCGCCACGAAGTGGAACACCACGGCGTTGCGAGGTTGCACCTCGAACCCCCATGGGCCTGCCACGCGTGTGCGCACCAGCACCAAGCCGTCGGCACGGACTGCTTTCAACCAACCGTTCAACGCATTCATGTCCGTATCCTAGCAGAATGAGACGAATTGCTATGTTTTAGCACCATATAGGTATGGATCATCTTCCAAAGAACGCTTCCAATGAGGGCTACGAAACACGGAGGCGAAATCATGAACAGGGATCACGTCCTACAAGTGCTTGACACTATCTACGAGAAGATCTTCAACAAGGGCCAGGCGAACCTGTATCCGGATTTCGTGAGCGGGCCATATATTCAACACAATCCGCTTTTTCCAGATGGGCTCGATGGCATCTTGGGCTACATCAAGCAGGCCGGGCGCATTCCATGCGAGGTTAAACGCATTGCGATAGATGGCGATCTTGCTTTTGTGCACGTGCGCTACCTGGAATGGGCCGGTCAGGAAACTGCGGGTGTCGACATTTTCCGCTTCGATGCCGATGGCAAGATATTGGAGCATTGGGACGTATTGCAGCCGGTACCCACCTCTTCCAGGAACGCCAACACAATGTTCTAGGAAATCACATGCCTCCTTCATCACTCGGTCCGATCGACGACGCCGACCTTGTCGCGACGCTGCCAGGTTTCACGAACGCTTACGCCGAAGTCAACGGTATCAGCTACGACTTCCTCGCCGCTTTCCTTGGCACGGCTGCCCCTGACGCGACAGTGTTAAAGCTACCCAATACCGGGCACTGGATTCCAGATGAGCAACCGGAAGAAACCGTGCGGCATCTCAATAAATTCTTCGGATGAACATTCACACGCGCTAGTGATTGACCTCTCTTAGCACGTCTATGAACGCCCGCAGACCAGCAGGCACGTGGCGATGCCCGGGATAGTACAGGCAGAGCCCCGGGATGAACGGGCACCAATCTTCCAGCACGGTAACCAACCGGCCGTCGTCCAGCCAGTCGCGGGCCGTGGACTCCGGTACATACGCGAGGCCCAAACCATCGGACGCGGCCTCGACCATCAGACCGTTGTGATCCAGCGTGAGCACGCCGGGAACATCGATTGCCACCTCCTGCCCGTGCTTGCGGAACTCCCAGCGGTAGCGTTTGCCGCTCGGCAGACGTTGGCGAATGCAGTCGTGGCTACCAAGGTCGTCGGGCGTGATGAGTGGTGTTCGACCTGCGAGATACGAAGGCGCTGCAACGACTACGAAGCGAAGATCACCGCTGATGCGCACCGCCACCATGTCGCGCGGAATCGACTCGCCAAGCCGTACTCCGGCATCGAAACCTTGCTCGACGATATCGACGAGCCGTCCCTCTGCAACCAGATCGAGCGCCATGCCGGGAAAGCGCTTCAGGAAACGCGGCACCACCGTTTTCAATAACAGTCGCGCCGCACTCTCATTGGCATTGATCCTGAGCGTGCCGCTCGGATTGCCGCGCGCATCGGCGACGGCATCCAGTGCTTCGTCGAGATCGCGGAGCACGGGTGCAAGCCGAGCGAGCAATGCTTCGCCGGCTTCTGTCGGCGACACGCTGCGCGTCGTGCGGTTGAGCAGGCGTACGCCCAATTCGCGCTCCAAGGCGAGCATGGCGTGACTTAGCGAGGAGCGCGAAACGCCGAGTGCATCGGCGGCACGGCGGAAACTCCGATGCGTTGCGACAGCGGAAAACGCGGTGAGATCGGCAAGTGTCGGCTTGGTCATTGGTGGCGAATTTTCACGGGGTCATACGTACTATAGAGACTTCTCTGACCAATGACGGGTACCTAGACTGGTGATCAGGCAATGCCATTCCATCCACCCTGTGAAGAGACACATCATGATGAAGACCTGGTTTATCACCGGCACGTCGTCAGGCCTCGGCCGGCTACTCGCGGAGCGCCTGCTGCAACGCGGCGATCGGGTCGTCGCGACGCTGCGGCACGAAGGGGCGCTCGATGAGCTGAAACAACAGTACGACGACCGGTTGCATGTGCTGACACTCGATGTCACCGACATCCGCGAGGTGCACACGAATATCTCCGCCGCATTCGAAGCGATGGGCCGCATCGATGTGGTCGTGAACAACGCGGGCTACGGGCTATTCGGCGCGGCCGAGGAAGTGACCGATGAACAGATTGAGCGGCAGATTGCCACCAATCTCACAGGATCGATTCAGGTCATCCGCGCGGCGCTGCCTCACCTGCGCCGCCAGGGCGGCGGCCGGATCGTTCAGGTCTCGTCCGAAGGTGGACAGATCGCTTATCCGAATTTCAGCCTCTATCACGCTACGAAATGGGGCATCGAAGGTTTCGTCGAGTCAGTAGCGAAGGAGGTGGGGCCATTCGGCATCGACTTCGTGATCGTGGAGCCGGGGCCGACGAGCACGCAGTTCGGTGCCGGTCTCGATCACGCGGTGCCGATGCCCGAGTACGACGATACTCCGGCGGGCGACGTCAGGCGGGCAATCGCGTCCAACAGCTTTGCAATTCGGGGCGATGCCGGCAAGACGGTCACCGCAATGATCGTCGCGGCGGACCTGGCACATCCGCCGTTACGCCTGACGCTTGGCGGCGGTGCCTACGACTCGATCAGGGCTGCGTTGGCTGAGCGTCTGAGGGTGCTCGAAGCACAGAAGGACATAGCGTTTTCAGTCGACGCGATAAGCTAAGCGTCGGAGCGCTTCAGTCGCATCGAAACCGAGAAGCGTTCGGCCGGATGGACGCTAATCGACACCTCGAAGGTTTCCCCCGCGGAGTCGAGATAGCGCCGCACAATCTCAAGCGCCGCAGTCCCCTTCTTGACTTTCAGTCTTTCCGCCATCTCCTGCGAAATCAGAGCGGCGTGCACGTCCTGCTGGATCTCCGCGATGCAGCGACCATAGCGCGCTTCGATTAACGAACTGATCAGCGTATCCGGTTGAGCTCGTGCAGCCTCTGCGACTTCCGTATAAGCCGGGTCGATATATACGTCGGTCCAACCGACTGGCGGACTCTCTATGTCGCCGTCGATGCGCAGGCTCGACACGCGCAGCCATCGCGCACCGTCGGCACATTTCAGCGTCCTGGCGAGCTTGCCGCTTGCGCTGATCTCCTCCGTCGATTGCACGAGACGCAAGTGCTCTGAGCCGAACTGCACGAGATCGTCCACCGATGCGAGCGACGGCCGAAACTCGTTTTTCGGCTGCGCCGATTCGACGCGCGTTCCCGCGTTCTTGCGCCGCGACACGAACCCCAACTGCTGCAATTCATGCAGTGCTGCGCGAACCGTATGCCGGCTCGTCTGATAGTGGTCGCGCAGTTCAAGTTCGGTGGGCAGATACGAGCCCACCGGATAGCGGCCGGACGCAATGCCCTGAGTCAGGTCGCGGGCGATATCGGCGAAGTGCGGTCTGTTCATTTTTCGGTGGCGATGCAGTCGATTTATCAGAGGCCAGGGTAAATCATAGCTTGTTCAACATGTCCGGACATATTAATTTGTTTATGTCCGGACATATCGGTGATTTTTGCGATTGCCCCGGCCCTTTTAAACCGGTTTCCTGCACTTCCAAGAGGTCGTCATGACGAGTCGCACTATCCCTATGGCCAGCACCGTGGTCGATTCAATTCTGTTTCGTGACGCCTTCGGCACGGCGAAGATGCGTGCGCTGTTCTCCGATTACGCGCTCGTGCAGCGCTATATCGACGTGGAAGTGGCGTTGGCCAAGGCTGAAGCGCGCGTCGGCGTGATTCCGGCCGACGCGGCGGAAGTGATCGCCCGTCAATCGACGATCGACCGGATCGATTTCGATCACATGCGCGAGGAGACAGACATCGTGGGTTATCCGATTCTGCCGCTCGTTCACCAGCTCGTGGGCATGTGCGGCGAAGCGGGCCGCTACGTCCATTGGGGCGCGACGACACAGGACATCATGGATACGGCGGTCTCGCTGCAGGTGCGCGATGCGCTCGATGTGATCGACAGCGACATACGCGAACTGCGCGCGATTCTGGTCGATCTTGCAAAGAAACACCGCGATACGCCGATGGCTGGCCGCACACACTTGCAGCAGGCGTTGCCCGTCACGTTTGGCTACAAGGTCGCGATCTGGCTGGCGATGTTCGACCGGCATCAGCAACGCCTCGCCGAGCTGCGTCCGAGGGTGGCTGTCGTCGAATTCGCAGGGGCCGCGGGCACGCTGGCCTCGCTCAGCGACAAGGGTTTCGAGGTTCAGAAGGCGCTCGCCGATGAACTGAAGCTCGGCGTACCCGCAACCACGTGGCACGTGGCGCGCGATGGTTTCGCCGAAGCGGTCAACCTGCTCGCACTCGTAACCGGCTCACTCGGCAAGATCGCGCTCGACATCATGATCATGGCGTCGACGGAGTTCGCTGAAGTGTACGAGCCATTCGTCAAGGGGCGCGGAGCGAGCAGCACCATGCCGCAAAAGCGCAATCCGATTTCCAGCGAACTAATGCTTGCCGCGGCGAAAGCGGTGCGTCAGCACGCGGGTCTTATGGTCGACGCGATGATCCAGGATTTCGAGCGCGCCACGGGCCCGTGGCACGCGGAATGGATTGCGATTCCCGAGAGCTTCATCCTTTCGGCTGGTGCGCTGCATCAGGCGAAGTTCGCGCTCGGGGGATTGATCGTCGACACCGAGCGCATGAAACACAACCTTGGCATCACCAGAGGATTGATCGTCGCGGAGGCGGTCATGATGGGAATGGCGCCGTTCACCGGCCGCCAACAGGCTCACGATATCGTCTACGACGCTTGCCGTACCGTGAACGAGAAAGGCGGCACGCTCGCCGAAGCGCTAGCGGCCCTGCCCGAAGTCACCACGCATTTCGACCGCCGGGCGATCGATCGCATGACCGATCCAGCCAACTATCTCGGCCTCGCGCCGCACATGGTTGATCGCGCCGTCGAATTGTCCAGCGGCATCTGAGTGAAAGGCGTGGAGGAGCACACATCATGAACAACGATATCGCATCAAACGAAACGCCGGACGTTCCGCCACTCAGAAGACTTCCGTGGTACCGCAAGCTGGGCATGCAGGTTCTGGTCGGGCTGATTCTCGGGATTGCCGTCGGTCTGATTTTCCCGAAGGTGGGTGGGCAGCTTAAGGTACTGGGCGACATCTTCCTGTCGCTTATCAAGGCCGGTGTTGCGCCGCTGGTGTTTCTCACCATCGTGCGCGGCATCGCGTCGGCTGGTGACGTCAAGAGCGCGGGCCGCGTGGGATGGCGCTCGATCGTCTATTTCGAAGTGGTGTCGACCATTGCCTTGATAGTCGGCCTGCTGGCGGGCAACCTGCTGCAAACCGGAAAAGGCATGACGGCCGTCGCCGTCGGAGCGGCACCGCCGGTGGTTGCAAAGATGGAGTCACAAGGCTTCGTCGCGTTTGTCATGCACATCGTGCCGGACAACTTTATCGGCGCCTTCGTGAAGGGAGAATTGCTGCAGGTGGTGGTGCTGGCCGTGATGGTCGGTATCGGGATACTCGCGATTCCCGAACGCCGCCGAGTCAGGATCAACGAGGGACTCGATCTTGTTTCCGAAGTCCTGTTCTCGTTCATCAACCTGGTGATGAAGCTGGCGCCGCTCGGCACCTTCGGCGCCGTCGCTTATTCGGTGGGTAGCAACGGCACTGCTGTGCTGATTGCGCTTGCCCAGCTCGTTTTCAGTTTCTATGCGGTCGTGATCCTGTTCATCGCCGTGGTCATGGGAATCATCGCGAAGCTGGCAGGTTTTAGTCTGTGGCGCTTCCTGCGCTATATCAAGGACGAGATCTTCATCGTGCTGGGCACTGCGTCGTCCGAGAGCGCGCTGCCGCGTCTTCTGATCAAACTCGAGCGGCTTGGCTGCGCGAAGCAGACTGTCGGGCTCGTGCTGCCGACGGGTTATGCATTCAACCTTGACGGGACGTCCCTGTTCATGTCGATGGGCGTGCTGTTCATTGCTCACGCGTATGGCGTGCCAATTACGCTGCAGCATCAGGTGGGTCTACTTCTGTTGATGCTGTTGACCTCCAAGGGTGCCGCCACGGTGTCGGGCGGATCGTTTGTGGTGTTTGCTGCGACGGTGGCGTCGACCGGCATTCTGCCTGTCGAAGGGGTCGCGGTGATTTTCGGTGTCTACCGTTTCATGTCAATGGCGATTGCCACCTGCAACACGATCGGTAACAGCCTTGCTACGGTCGTGATTGCAAAGTGGTCGCATACGTTCGATGCGCAGGTTGCCGAGCGTCATTTCTATCCGGAGCGTTACCCGGCCACCGCGCATGCCGACGAAAGTCTTGCTGACGGTAACTTGCTCCCCGAGGACACGAGTGACGCGAATCCGCACCCGAGCGGCATTCCTATGAAAAGTGCAGGCACTGCGCGATGATCTGTGCCGCCTGGCCTCCGGCGCCCCGAGTCGGCCAGCAGCAAGGTCGTCTGATACAAGCGCAGTCGGTCCCATCGCGATGCCTATGCCGTCGTTGGCAGCCTGCAACGTCAGATAGAAGTGATCGAAGGTGAGGGTGCAGCCGGCCGGAGTGCGGAAATCTGTGCCCTCGCCAGCCAGTCCGAGGTTTGGGCTACGGTCAGGCCGGATGGTATCGGTCGCTGTCCGGCCAACTACGATCGCTGGCACCAACTTCCGCGCGGACATTCGAACGGCAGCTTCGCCCGGAAAACGGACCGTCGCACTTCCACGGCAACTGCCGCGTCGTCAGCCAAAGCATGCCGCCTGGATGCGAAAAGTAAGTGGCGGCCACTGACCGCTCCACACACAGCACGTCAGGGCGCAAGCGCTGCGAGACCACGCGCTATGCTCGTCCCGCAATTTCAACATGATTTGTGAACCACTAGAGACCGGCAGTCATTTTTCTCGTGTCCAAAGGATAGCGTGCGACGTGGAGTTACCCGCGATCTGGCCGCTCTCGGTGATCCCGACACCTTCGCTGAAGTTGTCCCCGGGGAGCGTGCCCAGGTCGGTCATCGCCCCGTGTTCAAACAGAAACGCGTGCGGCAAGTACGGGTTGGTTCCGGCATCCGATTCGCCGACCACCTGGCCGCGATTGTTGATCCCAAAAGCGTTACTGTCGTTGCGACCGGGGAGCGTGCCCAGGTCAGTCATCACCCCGTTTTCAAACAGAAAGCCGTGCACGTCCCCGCTTGCGGTAGACGATATGCCGATCACCTGGCCGCGATTGTTGATCGCCTGAGCATGGCTGCTGCCGTTACTACCCTGGAGCGTGCCCAGGTCAGTCATCACTCCGTGTTCATACAGAAAGGCGTGCGCGTACCCACCTGCGATGGACGAATAGCCGACCACCTGGCCGCGATTGTTGATCCCCAAAGCTCCGCTATCGCTGCCACCGGGGAGCGTGCCCAAGTCGGTCACCACGCCGTTTTCAAACAGAGCAGCGTGAACGTACCCGCGTAGGTTGGACGCTAAACCAACCGCCTGGCCGCGCTCGTTGATCCCGGCAGCTCCGCTGACGTCGCCGCCGGGGAGCGTACCCAGGTCGGTCATCACCCCGTGTTCGAACAGAAAGGCGTGCGAGTTCCCGCGTGCGGTGCTGGAGGAACCGACCACCTGGCCTCGATTGTTGACCGCGAAAGCTGTGCTATCGCTGCCACCGGGGAACGTGCCCAGGTCTGTCACCCCCCCTTTTTCAAACAGACAAGCGTGCGTGTTCCCGCCCGCGGTGATCGAATAGCCGACCACCTGGCCGCGCTCGTTGATCCCGAGAGCGTTGCTGTAGTTAAAGCCACCGGGGAGCGCGCCGAGATCCCTGATGATGAAACTTTGGCCTGCGGCAGGCTGGAATGCAGCGACCGCGATCAGAGTGAAAACAATCAGGGCGCGGCGAACATAGCGCACATTGCCAATCACCTTGCATGCGGATTGCATAGTGATCCCCTTTCCTGGAATAAAACCTGGATCGCGATAGATTCATATGCGGCACAACGGGGCACACCTTGCGTCTCGATATAGGCGCAGATCGAAATAAAGTCGAGTCTTTTGCAAATAAAAATCTGCTATATATGCCGTTCGCGCATCTGTATCAGGATAAATTGCGCTGGCTTGCATCGGAAAGCGGCCATGGTTAGTTCGGATTGCTGATCGGCACAACCAAGACGTTAGAGCTGATCCACCATGGGTCGCCGTGATCAATGACGAGATAGCCTGTTATCCGCTTCCCGTGTTGGAGATTAGAATAGGTATGCAGATAGAAGTTACGGACCACTCTAGTCTATGGAGTGCCTTTTTTCAACTTATTAAAGAGCGAGTCAAATTAATGACAATGCAAAATTGCGATGACTTGCCTTTGCTCGATAGCGGGTTAAACGATCGCTCGGGTTTGAGCGGTCGACTCGCTGGACCCATCTCCCAATTCCGGTTCCGACGACGTCGCAGATGAGTCCTCGATTGGCGCGGGTTGCAATGTTTGTGCGCACTCGCGGCATGGCTGCCGAGATCGGCGCGCGCCTGCGCGTGATGATCGATGAAGGCGAGTTGCCGTCGGGTGCCAGGATCGACGAAAAGGAACTGTGCATCACCTTCGACGTATCGAAAACGCCTTTGCGGGAGGCGCTGAAGGTGCTCGTCTCCGAAGGATTGGTCACGCATCGCCAGTACATTGGCTATCGGATCGCGCCGATCGATCTCGCCGATCTCAACGCAACGTTCGAACTGCTGCATGGACTCGAGACGAGTTATTAGCCGTTCGCGACCAGTGAAGGTTTATCCGTCTTGGCTCGCGCACCAGACGCTCGTGGGTGATGAACACGACTGTCTGGGTCGACAGGCCTCGTCGCACTATCTGCGCCGGACGAGTCGACTATTGAGCGGCGAATGTCTGCGCCGGTGTCCAGGCGATTTGTGGTGGCGAGCTTTCGGTGATTTGACGGCTGGCTTGCGACCGAAACCTTCGAAAGCCCAAGGCGCAGCGCGATCATTTCAAATGGCTGTTGCGCCAGTCACGCGGCGTCACGCCAAAGCGTGCGTTAAACCAGTTCGTGAAGGAACCCTGCTGTGAATAGCCTAGCAGTGCGGAGACCCGCCCGATGGGATAGCGTGGGTTGCTCATATAGCGCACGGCAAGTTCGCCCCTGACTTCCTCGACCAGACGCGAGAAGCTGGTATGCGCCAGTTCAAGTTGGCGCTGCATGGTGCGAACGCTCAGACATAAATGGCGGGCAACCCGCTCGACGGTGGCCTGCTCGAGGGGCAGCAACAAGTAGATCGCCTTGCGCACTTCCAGCGCGGTCGAATCGACACCCGTCACGTTGAGTGAATCCGCGAGGCTCTCGGCATATCGCACCAGTTCCGGGTCAGCGGCGGGATTCGGGTAGTCGAGATCGGCGGCTGCGCACACGAAGCCGTTGAAATCGCTGCCGAACTCCAACGGACAGCCGAAGAACCGTCGATGAAACGTCAGGTCTTTCGGTCCCTGATGCACAAAATGGACGGAGCGTGGTTTCCAGTGATCACCAAGCAGGGCGCTGGAGTGGCGCCAGAGGACACCGACCGCGAGTTCGATCGCCTGATTCGTTGGGGTGCCCGGTTCGACGACCAGTTCTTCCCGGATTGTGACCGTTTCGCCCGCGTCCTCGACGTACACCGCCAGGGCTTCGTTTAGCAGATGCCGGTATTCGGCAGTGGCCAGCAACACCTCGCGCAGCGTGCGTTTGTGCGCGAGCAGGACATTGACCACACCGGTACCGAACTTCTGCCGGGTCTCGGCCATTTGCAGCGCGAAAGTTGGGCATGACGCTTTTTCGGCCGTAAGTTCCAGCAGCCGGCACGCGGCGGCTGCCTGAATGCGATCGTCCGGATTCGCAAGCGCCGAGGTATCGATCCCGACCTGCTGCGCAAGCTCGACCGGGTTCAGTCCGACCCGCCGCGTCACATCGAAGTAGCCGTTCATGGCTACCGAGCTCAGCATCGATTCCATCGTTATGCCTCCGCACGCATCTTACGGGCAGCGCCTTACCGTCCGGTAATGCAAATGCCTCCCGCGCGCACATACTGGTGTTAACGCGCAGTGGCATGAAATCCTAAAAGGATGGCGCCCAATCACAAAAGTGTAATGCAGGATTGCCGTATCGTGCGATCTCAACGGTTCATCATGTTCCGACCAGTTTTGATGCGGCCAGCCGTGTCGCGAGCGTCGGAATACCGTCCCCCTATTGGAGAACACGATGCAATTCCTCGACGATTCGCTGCACCCCGAGAACCAGGACAAGGTTGTCATCACGACCGCTCCGTATGGCCCGGAATGGATGCCCGAGGACTTCCCGGAAGACATTCCGGTGACGATGGAGGAGCAGATCCAGAAGGCCGTCGATTGCTACAACGCCGGCGCGACCGTCCTGCACCTGCACGTGCGTGAACTGGATGGCAAGGGCTCCAAGCGCCTGTCGAAATTCAACGAACTCATCGCGGGTGTGCGCGCGGCCGTGCCGGACATGATCATCCAGGTGGGCGGCTCGATCTCGTTTGCACCGGAAGACGACGGCCAGGCCGCGAAGTGGCTGTCCGACGACACGCGTCACATGCTGGCCGATCTCGACCCGAAGCCCGATCAGGTGACGGTCGCGATCAACACCACGCAGATGAACATCATGGAGTTGCTCTATCCGGAATACCTGGAAGGCACGTCGCTGGCCAATCCCGCGCTCATGGCTGCCTACAGTGAAATGACGGTGCCCGCGGGTCCGGGCTGGGTTGAGGAACACCTGCGACGCCTGCAGGCATCGGGCATCCAGCCGCACTTCCAGCTCACCGGTATCCATGCGCTCGAAACGCTCGACCGCCTGGTGCGCAAGGGCGTCTACAAGGGGCCGCTGAACCTGACGTGGATCGGCATCGGCGGCGGCTTTGACGGTCCGAACCCGCACAACTTCTTCAACTTCGTCCACCGTGCGCCGGACGGTGGCACGGTCACGGCCGAGTCGTTGCTGAAGAACGTCCTGCCGTTCAACATGATGGCGATGGCCATGGGCCTGCACCCGCGCTGCGGCATCGAAGACACGATCATCGACCAGCACGGCAACCGCATGACCTCGGTGCAGCAGATCGAGCAGTGCGTGCGCGTGGCCCGCGAACTGGGCCGCGAGATCGCAAGCGGCAAGGAAGCGCGCGAGATCTACAAGATCGGCGTGCAGTACGAGACGGTCGACGAGACACTCGCGGCCAACGGCATGGCACCGAACCGGAAGGCAGGCGTTAAGAACCTGCCGCTGCGCGCGGCCTAAGGGATTGGAGCGCGGCTGACGCTTCGCGGAGGTCGGGTTTCAAAGGTAGGGCTCTCCGGTATGCAGGAGAGGGTTGCACGCTATCCATAAAGGCCGCTTTGCCCTGCAAGGCAAAGGCGGCCGCCAACGAGCTGGACACGAAGGAGACGACTCATGTTCACGCATGCTGAGCCCACGACGGCCGATGTTTCGACGACGCAAAAAGACGTGCGCGCGTATGCGTGGGTGGTATTTGCCCTGACGGTGGGGTTGCTGCTCTCCGACTACATGTCGCGGCAGGTGTTGAATGCGGTGTTCCCGATGCTCAAGGCCGCATGGAACCTTTCCGACACCCGGCTGGGTTCGCTGAGCAGTGTGGTCGCGCTGATGGTCGGCGTGCTCACCTTTCCGCTGTCGGTGCTCGCCGACCGCTGGGGTCGCGTGAAGAGCATTGTCCTGATGGCGGCGATGTGGAGTCTCGCGACGCTCGGGTGTGCGCTCTCGACGAACTATAACGAAATGCTGCTCGCGCGCGCCTTCGTCGGTATTGGTGAAGCCGCCTATGGCAGTGTCGGCATCGCGGTTGTGCTCAGCATCTTTCCGGCGCGGCTGCGCTCCACGCTCACCGCCGCGTTCATGGCGGGAGGGGCGTTCGGTTCAGTGCTGGGCATGGCGCTCGGGGGTACGGTCGCGGCTCACCTGGGCTGGCGCGCGGCGTTCGGCGCAATGGCGGCCTTGGGGATCGTGCTGCTGATTCTCTACCGGTTTGCCGTCACCGAAAAACAGCTGGCGCGGCTTCAGCCTGCAAGTGTGAGCAGGCAAGCGCAGGGCCACGGTGTGCGCATGAGCTTTCGCACGCTGATGAAAGGGCTCTTTTCGACGAAGTCAGTCGTGTGCGCCTACGTCGGCAGCGGTATCCATCTGCTGGTCCCAGCAGCCGTATGGGCATGGATGCCCAGCTTCCTGAACCGCTACTACGGCATGTCCACAGGCAAAGCGGCAATGAGCGCGGCAGTGTTCGTGTTGGCGACCGCGTTCGGCATGGTGGTGTGCGGAGTGCTGACCGACCGGCTCAGCAAGCATGAGCGGGAAAGGAAGTGGAGCACCGCCGTCGCCTTCTGCCTGATCTGCTTCGTGTTGCTTACGATCGGTTTCCGGATGCCGGCGGGTCCGGCACAGCTCGTCGTGATTGGCGCCGGCATGTTCTTCAGCGCAGGCGCGACCGGCCCCTCGGGTGCGATGGTGGCGAACCTCACGCCGCCGTCGATCCATGCGTCGGCGTTTGCCACCCTGACGCTGGCGAACAATCTGCTGGGGCTGGCACCCGCTGCCGTCCTGACGGGCATCGTGGCCGACCGGATCGGGCTGCTCGGCGCGTTGCAACTCGTACCGTTTGCACCTCTCGCCGCGGCAATCGCCTTCTTCATCGGCAAGCGGAACTATGGCGTCGACCTCGATCGTTTGAGTGCCCTTCGTGAACAGGCCGGGGGCTGACCCGACGGTCACCCGCGAGCTTTAGACCTGGCAAGTGCGCCTGAGAGCAGAACGGGCCACCCCTTCACAGGCCAAATAAATTTGCAGTTCGAGTAATGAATAGGAGATTTGACATGGCGAAGGCAGTGCGTTTCCATGAAACCGGCGGTCCCGAAGTTTTGCGCTACGAAAACGTTGAAGTGGGCGACCCCGGCCCCGGACAGGTTCGCTTGCGCCATGAGGCAGTGGGCCTGAATTTCGCCGACACCTACTTCCGCACTGGCCTGTACCCCGTGCCGCTGCCTGCGGGCATGGGTGTCGAGGCTGCAGGTGTGGTCGAGGCAATCGGTTCCGACGTGACCAACGTCGCAGTCGGCGATCGCGTGACCTACACGGGCTTTCTCAACACACTCGGCGCCTACAGCACTGAACGCCTGGTCCCGGCGGCGCCGCTCATCAAGCTGCCGGATGCGATCTCCTGCGAAACGGCTGCCGGCATGACGATGCGAGGCCTGACCTCGTCGTACCTGATGCGCCGCATTCATGACTTCAGGGCGGGCGACACCATCCTGCTGCATGCCGCGGCCGGCGGTGTCGGCCTGATTGTGTCGCAATGGGCGAAGCTGCTGGGTCTCACCGTGATCGGCACGGTATCGAACGAGGTCAAGGGCGAGGTGGCCCGTGCACATGGCTGCGATCACATCGTCTACTACAGCCGGGAGGACGTCGCGAAGCGCGTGCGCGAACTGACCAACGGCGTGGGCGTGGACGTCGTGTTCGACAGCGTCGGCAAGGATACCTTCGAGGCGTCGCTCGATTCGCTCAGGCGCCGTGGGCTGATGGTCTGCGTCGGCACGGCGTCCGGGCCGATCCCGCCGTTCAATCCACAGATTCTGGCCATGAAGGGCTCGCTCTACCTGACGCGCCCCGCGCTGGCGGACTATATCGCCGACCCCGCCGAGAAGGACGAACTCGCCGGCGAACTCTTCGGGCATGTCGCCGCGGGCCGCATCAAGATCGAACTCAACCAGCGTTACGCGCTCGAGGACGCGGCGCAGGCCCACCGCGACCTCGAAACGCGCAAGACGACCGGCTCATCGGTCTTCGTCATCTGAGGAGTGGGCCATGCGAGTCGAACAATTGACGTGTGCCATCGGTGCCGAACTGGTCGGCGTGAATCTCGCCGATGCCATCCACGATGACAGCCTGTTTGCCGGAATCCGGGCGGCGCTGCTTGAGCACAGGGTGCTGTTCCTGCGCGATCAGAATATCTCGCGCGCCGAGCACGTCGCATTCGCTCGCCGTTTCGGCGCGCTCGAAGACCATCCCGTCGCCGGCAGCGATCCCGAACATCCGGGCCTCGTGCGCATCTACAAGAACCCGGATCAGCCCAACGACCGGTATGAAAACGCGTGGCACGCGGATGCCACCTGGCGCGAGGCGCCGCAGTTCGGCGCTGTCCTGCGCTGCGTGGAGTGCCCGCCGGTCGGCGGCGACACGATGTGGGCAAACATGGTCCTCGCCTACGCGAACCTGCCAGACCACATCAAGACCCAGATCGCAGACCTGCGCGCCCGCCACAGCATCGAGGCGAGCTTCGGTGCTGCGATGCCGATCGAAAAACGGCTCGCTCTTAAGGCGCAATTCCCGGACGCGGAGCATCCGGTCGTGCGTACGCACCCGGAGACCGGTGAGAAGGTGTTGTTCGTGAGCGCCTTTACCACCCATTTCACCAATTACCACACGCCGGCGCGCGTGCGCTTCGGGCAGGACGCCAATCCGGGTGCGGGTGACCTGCTGCGCTATCTCATCAGTCAGGCCTACATTCCGGAGTACCAGGTCCGCTGGCGTTGGAAACCCAACAGCATCGCGATCTGGGACAACCGCAGCACGCAGCACTATGCAGTGATGGACTACCCGCCGTGTCACCGCAAGATGGAGCGCGCCGGAATTATTGGTGACAAGCCGTACTGATCAGGATGGAAACCGTTTCATGACTCTCGATATGACACCAACCATCCTGATGGTGCCGGGCTTGCGCGACCACGTCGCAGAGCATTGGCAAACGCTGCTGGAGCAAAAGTTGCCCAAGACGGTCTCGGTGCCGCCGCTCGAGCACGACAAACTCAGTTGCGCGGCACGCGTCGCGGCGCTCGATGCCGCCCTCGAGAAAATCGATGGCCCGGTGATCCTGGTCGCGCATAGCGCGGGCGTGATGATCACGGTGCATTGGGCCCAGCAGCACAGCCGCAAGATTCACGGTGCACTGCTCGCCGCTCCGGCCGACCTCGAGACGCCGCTGCCGCCAGGCTATCCGGCCTTCGATGCGCTCGCTCAGAATGGTTGGCAACCGATTCCACGAGAGCCGCTCCCGTTTCCGAGCATTGTCGGTGCGAGCCGCAACGATCCGCTCGCGCAGTTCGAGCGTACCGCGGCGATGGCGAAAGACTGGGGCAGTCGGTTCGTCGACCTCGGCGAAGTCGGTCACCTGAATCCAGCGGCAGGGTTTGGTGAATGGCCGATGGCGGAGGCGCTGATCCATGAACTTGAATGATCAGAAGCCACTCTCGCCGAGGTGATTGTCAGAGCTATGCTGTTGGCAGTCCGAAGATAAAGGAGCAGGCAATGTCACGTCAGATACCGGTTGGGGTGGTCGATGAACTCGCGCCAGGTCAGCGCAAGCTGGCTTTCGTCGATGGCCGCAGCATTGTTCTGTTCAACATTGATGGCACGATCCACGCAATCGACAACGCGTGTCCCCACAACGGGGCCTCGGTCGCAAGCGGTCAGCTTGAAGGGTGCGTGCTGCGCTGCCCGGCGCACGGTCTGCGTTTCGACCTGCGAACCGGCTGCATGCCGGGCGCAGGCGGGTTGAGCCTGACGACTTTCCCGGTTCGGGTCGTCGACGGGAAGCTGGTCGTGAGTCTTGAGGATCCGGTCACCAGTTCCGTGCAGGCACCGGTGTGCAATTCGGCACCGTGATCCGGGCCGCGCGGGAACATACAGCCATTCAGGGGAACAAGGATGCAAGGTTTGATGATGCAACAGCCGCTACTGGTCGCTTCGCTGCTCACGCATGCTGAACGCCATCATGGCGAACAGGAAATCGTGTCGCGACGGGTCGAAGGTGACATTCACCGGTATCGGTACCGGGATCTTGCGCAACGCGCGCGCCGCATGGCAAACGCCCTGGCAGGCCTCGGCATCAAGCCGGGAGAGCGGGTAGGGACGCTGGCGTGGAATGGCTACCGGCACATGGAGCTGTACTTCGCGGTATCGGGGGCCGGGTCCGTGTTGCATACGCTCAATCCGCGGCTCCACGTCGACCAGCTCGCGTACATCATCGAACATGCGGAAGATCGCGTTGTGTTCTTTGATCTCACGTTTCTACCGCTGATCGAGAGCGTCGCGCCACGGGTCAAGAGCCCGAAGGTCTTCGTTGCAATGACCGATCGCGCGCACATGCCGCGAGACCATGGCCTGTCGGCGATGCCGCTGTGCTACGAAGATCTCGTCGACGGTCAAAGCGACGCTTTCGACTGGCCGCTGCTGGACGAAAACAGCGCGTCATCGCTGTGCTACACGTCCGGGACGACCGGCAATCCGAAGGGAGTGCTATACAGCCACCGCTCGACCCTGTTGCACACTTACGCGGCGGCGCTGCCGGATTCGCTGAACTGTTCGGCGCGCGATGTGATCCTCCCGGTCGTGCCGATGTTCCATGTGAACGCGTGGGGACTGCCGTATATCGCCTGCATGGTGGGTGCAAAGCTGGTGTTTCCGGGGCCGGCGCTGGACGGCAAGTCGCTCCATGAACTGATCGAGGGCGAACAGGTCACGCTGTCGGCCGGCGTACCGACAGTCTGGCAGGGACTGCTTGCGCATGTCGACGCGACCACGGGTTCGTTTTCGTCGATGAAGCGCACGATTATCGGCGGCGCTCCCTGCCCGACAGCGATGACGACGGCGTTCCAGGAGCGCCATCGCGTCGAGGTCGTGCATGCATGGGGCATGACGGAATTGAGCCCGGTTGGCACCGTCTGCAGTTTCAAGGCACATCAGGTTTCTCTGGACGTGGAAGAGCGCTACGCCCTTCAGGCGAAGCAGGGGCGCCCGGTGTTTGGCATCGACATGAAAATCGTCGACCTGGAAGGCAAGGCGCTGCCGTGGGACAGTACTGCAACTGGCGACCTTCTCGTGCGCGGTCATTGGGTCGCGCGGGAGTATTTCGGCAGTGACGACACACCGCCGCTGCGCGACGGCTGGTTCCCGACCGGCGATGTGGCCAGGATCGATCCCGACGGCTTCATGCAGATTACGGATCGCAGCAAGGACGTCATCAAGTCCGGCGGCGAATGGATCAGTTCGACCGATATCGAAAACGTCGCGTACCTGCACCCCGAAGTCACGACGGCGGTATGCATCGCCGCGCGGCATCCGAAGTGGGATGAGCGGCCGCTGCTCCTGATCGTGAAGAAACCCGGTAGCGTGCTCGCCGCGGACGAACTGCTCACGTTCTTTGACGCCCGGGTTGCGAAGTGGTGGAAGCCGGACGCCGTGGTGTTCGTCGACTCGGTGCCGCTCGGTGCAACGGGCAAGGTGCTCAAGAACCAGTTACGGAATCAGTTCGGCGATTACTACCTGTCGGCCTGAGACACCGACGTGGCAGCAACACAGTTTCATTCGAGCAACAAGCGATAAGCTGCCGGGTCCACCCGGCGCACCCAAAACCAGGAGGAGACACAATGAAATTGAAGTCAGGCAGCCTGGCAGTGCTGATAGTTTTTTCAGCATCAGCCCATGCCCAGTCGTCGGTTACGCTCTACGGCGTACTCGACAATGGATTCCTGTATCAGAGCACCTCGACCGCAACGTTCCTGCCGACTGCGCATAACCAGGGGCATGTCTATCAACTCAAGGACGGCGGCATCTATGCCAGCTACTGGGGCCTGAAGGGAAGCGAAGATATTGGCGGCGGCTACAAGATCAACTTCAAGCTGCAAGGCACGTTCAACACCACGAACGGCAAGTTCGGGCTGTCCGATACGCCGGGCACGACCGCAATCTTCAACCAGTATGCAACGATCGGGGCATCCGGGCCGTTTGGCACGTTCGACGCCGGCCGGCAGATCATCCCGATGATCTACGCGATGGCGGAAACCGACGTACGCGGCGCGCAGTATTTCGGCAGTATCCTGACTGCGTGGCTCGGCATCAATCAGGCGGCCGGCTGGCCCGGCACCAGCACGAATGCTCCGATCGGCGCCCTCTATGACAGCAATGCGCTGGTCTACAGTTCGCCAAAATTCTATGGCGCGTCGCTTGCGCTAGAGTATGCGCCGGGTGGCGTCGCGGGACAGTTCCAGGGCGGCACGCGTGAGTCGGCTGTGCTCAAGTATTCGAATTACGGTCTGAACCTGTCCGCTGTGTACTACAACGGACATGACACCAATCCGTTCCCGCTGACCTATCCGGCGGCGCCGGCTGCGCCTGCGACAGGCCAGAGCAATAACCGCTTCTACTATTTCGGCGCGATGTATACGATCAGCGGGTTTTCTATGTCCGCCTCGTACGGCATCGGCAAGAACCCGGCGAAGAGCAGCACCGTTGACTTCGAAATGGTGTCGGGTGGCCTCGGCTACCAATTCAATCCGCGCTTCAAGATCACGTCCGGCTACTACTACCTGAAGGACCGGAATCATTCAGCGAATCACTCGAGCGAAATCGCAGTGGGTGCCGAATACAACCTGTCCCCAAGGACCAAGGCGTACGCGCAAGTCGGCTATGTCGACAACAAGGGGACGATGAACCAGACGATCATCTATGGGGCTCCAGTTGCGCCGGGTGTCTCCACCACTGCGGCCATGGTCGGCATTCGCCATAGTTTCTGATTTCGTCACCTTTATGAACCGGAGTAATCCATGAAAACAATCAAGGCACTCGAGTTGTTGGTCGCTGCATGGTTCGTTGCAGCGTCCACGACGGCGTGGTCCCAGACCGGTGACGCAGCCAGTGCGCCGGCCAGTGCGCAAGGTGCGTCCGTGATGGCGGCATCGGGCGCTGTGGCTCCCGCGGGCAGGAAAGCGAACCGTGCCCTGCGCCGTAGGATTTATGCTGCCATCGGGAAGGACAAGGAAATTAGCGCCGGAGACATCAGTGTCATCGCGAAAGATGGCGCGGTGACACTGAATGGCACGGTCACGGAAGCTGCCCAGATCGGCAAGGCCGAGGCGATCGCCAGGGGCGTTCCTGGAGTGACGTCGGTGACCAACAAGCTGACGGTGAAGAAGCCGTTTGGCGGCATGTAAACTGCTGTAGTCAAGCACGGAGTACGGCGAGGCCGAAGACAACTGGCCACGCCGACATCTAGCCATCCGTGGCGACGCCCGATCAGGCGGCCTCAGGCAGCCACTGCTTCCTTGCGAGACAGTGGCCTCGCTATAAACGTCTCACGACGCGGCCGAAATGTAATCTCCCAAACGAGCCAGCATCGCATCGCACTTGTGCAATTGCTCGACGGTGACGAATTCGTCCGGCTTATGCCCCTGGTCCATGCTGCCGGGTCCGCAAACCACCGTTGGAATGCCCGCCTGATCGAAAAGCCCGCCCTCGGTGCCGAATGCAACCGTGCCGAACTCAATGGAACCGCTAAGCAGCGCCAAAAGACGCGCCGCTTCGCTGTCGGGCGGGGTGGCCAATCCCGGATAGGCGGAGAGCGGCTGAAGGCGGATGTCGGTGTCGGACTGCACTGCGCGCATCTTCGGCAGCAGTTCAGCCTCGGCGTAGGTCAGCAACTCGTCGGCTACCTGGTTTGCGTCGAAGCCTGGCAGCGCGCGCACTTCGAAGTCGAATTCGCATTCGGCCGGCACGATGTTGAGCGCACGGCCGCCTTTGATCACGCCCGTCTGCACGGTAGAGAAGGGCGGATCGAATCGCTCGTCGTGATGCTCGGGCTGCGCCAACTGCTCGCCGATCTCTTCAAGACGGCCGATCATCCGCGCCGCGTATTGAATGGCGTTGACGCCATACGGCGCGTAGGCCGAATGGCAAGGCGCGCCTTTCACCTGACAGCGCATCGCCAGCTTGCCCTTGTGGCCCAGCACCGGCTTAAGTTCGGTCGGCTCGCCGATCAGGCACAGGGCCGGCTTGTGCGCACGCCGCTCCAGTTCTGCCAGCATCGGCCGCACGCCGAGGCAGCCGACTTCCTCGTCGTACGAAAAAGCCAGGTGAACTGGCTGCTTCAGCTCGCGCTGGAGAAACCCGGGCACCGCCGCCAGCACCGAGGCGATGAAGCCCTTCATGTCGGCCGTGCCGCGGCCATACAGCCGCCCGTTGCGTTCGGTGAGACGGAATGGATCGACGGTCCACGCCTGACCATCGACAGGCACCACGTCGGTGTGGCCGGACAGCACGATGCCGCCGTGCTCACGTGGACCGATGGTCGCGAACAGATTCGCCTTGGTGCGCTCGGCGTTGTGGAACAGCTCGCTTTCGACACCGAGTTCCTCCAGGTAGAACCGAATGAATTCGATCATGTCCAGATTGGAGTCCCGGCTGACCGTGGCGAAGTCGATCAGCCGTTCGAGCAGCGCACGGCTGGATCTGTCATTCATTGCCGGGCACTCCGTAGCTGGGCGCGGCCGTCGGATTCAAGGCCCGGGTCAAGTAGTCCTGCATTTGCGGCCGATACGCCTGCCATAGAGTATCGAGCTGGCCGATGGGGTCGTCATCAATCCAATCGACGCGCAAATCGACGATCGGCCAGCTCACGTCACCCACGATCTTGAGCGCCGCCGAATGCACGGGGCCTGCTTCACCGCCGGCAGCTATTGCAGCATGCATGGCCGCGAGCAGGCGATCGGCAAGCGTGCCGGATGCCTGCTCGAACGCCGGAAGCATTGCCTCGATCACTTCGATGCCGGCGAGCATGTTGCCTGCGGCCACACACTGCTTGCCGGCGACAGCGTGATACGTGCCCAACGCTTCCTTGCCGCTGAAGAACGCCGTGCGCCCCTGGCCATCGATCACCGTCACCTGGCGGTACTCGCTCCACTCGCTCGTGCCGAGCACACGGTCCAATGCGGCGGTGGGGTCGAGTTGCCCGTTCTCCAGCAGATCGAGAATCTGTGGGCCGAGCGCGGGCAGGGTGACGTTCTGCGTCGCCACCGCGCCCACGCCTGCGCGCAACCATGGGCATCGAGCGCCCACCGCGATGCTGGACGAACTGATCGCGATGCCAAGCTGCCCGGATGCCGGACAGCGTCCGACGATAGAGAATGTCATGTCCCGCTCCTTAGGCTTTCGGCGGCGTCCATCCATCCGGAATGACCGCGATAACGTCGATTTCCATCAACCACTGCGGCTGACCCAACGCAACCACCACCAGGCCGGTCGAAATAGGAAACACGCCCTTCAACCACTTGCCGACTTCCTGGTAGACCGGCTCGCGGTAGCGGATGTCGGTCAGGAACGTCGTGGTCTTGACGATGTGAGACAGGTCGCTGCCCGCTTCTTCGAGCAACTGCTTGACGTTCTTCATCGCTTGCTCGGCCTGGGCGCGCGGATCGCCGATGCCGATCAGGCGGCCTTCGAAGTCCGTGCCCACCTGGCCGCGTACATAGACCGTGTTGCCGGCGCGCACGGCCTGACAGAGATCGTTGTCGAGCGTCTGGTTCGGATACGTATCCTTCGTGCTGAACATGCGGATACGGGTATGCGTAGGTTGGCTCATCAATGCACCTTAATGTAGGAAGAAATGGATTGCGGATTAAAGAGGCGTACGCATCAATTCACGCCCATCTCGCTGACTTTGTGGATGCGCGAATTGGCTGAGGTGTTTTCAACGCCTTCAACGCTTTCCTCGCGGCGGCTCGGTGCCTGGCCTTGCGAGTCATCGTAGTAGGCCAGGTATTTACGCTGCGTGACGATGTGATCGGCAATGTGCTTGGCGTCGTGCCACACGCCCCAGATGAATGCGGACCCTCGGCGCGATAGCCAGGGCAGACCGAGGAAATAGATGCCAGGCTCCTTCGATACGCCGCGTTGATGTTTCGGCTTGCCCTTTTCATCGAAGGCGTTCACGTTCAACCAACTGAAGTCGACTGCATATCCGGTCGCCCAGACAATCGACGTCACGCCGGCTTTCGCCAGATCGAGATCGTGCAACGGGTGCGTCACGCATTCCGGATCAGCGGGAATGACGCGGGCCTCAGGCTCTTCGGGAAGATCGAGGCCGTTACGCTCGGCGTACGCGTCGGCCGCGTCCAGCAGCGACAGATAGTTTTCGTCGCCACGCGCGATGTTCTCCGCGAGATCTGCTTCGAAGGTCACCACGCCGTCATTGAACGATTTCGTGAGGCCCACGAGCGTGATGCCCTGATTCGCGAGACGCCGGAAGTCCACCGTATGGCCGCCACGCGAACCGCTTACTGCAATGGTGACGTGCTCCCTGCCGGGCTTCATGACCTCCGCATCCCATTCGCCGAGCACGCCGAGCCACCAGCAGAAGTCGCGGCCGCGATAGGCGCGTGGTGGACGATCGTGCGCCCCGACCGAGAGATAGACGCGCTTGCCCGCACGTTGCAACTCGTCCGCGATTTGCACGCCTGACGATCCGGCCCCCACCACCAATACACCCCCTTCGGGCAATTGGGCGGGATTGCGATAGTCAGCGGAATGAATCTGCGTAAGGCTCGAATCTTGCGGCGCGATTGGCGGAATGACGGGGCGCTGAAAGGGCCCCGTGGCGACTACCACGCGATTCGCCTCGATCGTGCCCTCAGAGGTTTCGATGGTGAAACCCTGACGCCCCGCATTGCGCACAACCTTCTTCACTTCCACACCGGTGCGGATCGGCGCTTCAAACTTCTCCGCATAGGCGACGAAATAGTCCGCGACCTGTTCCTTCGACGCGAAGGCGTTGGGGTCAAAGTCGGCGAACTCGAGATTGGGGAAACGATCGTGCCATGCGGGGCCATTGGCAACCAGCGAATCCCAGCGTCCCGTGCGCCAGCGCTCGGCGATACGAGCGCGTTCCAGCACGAGATGCGGCACGCCAAGCTTGCTCAAATGTTCGCTCATGGCGACGCCGGCCTGACCGGCGCCGACTACGAGCGTGTCGATTGACGTTGTTTCCACTGTCATAGCTGTGTCCTTCCGAAAAGGCGGAATGTTTCGATTCGATCGCGGCGTCACGGCATCGCGGCCTTCGAGCGCTCGCGATCGTGGCGGACCCGGTAGTGTTTCCCGACAGCGCGTTACCGCCCAGTCCGTTCGTCTTTCCTGAAAATCTACGCGTCCGTTCAGAATCTGAAAAATATATTTAAAAAATGCATAGCATCGGATTTGCCTATGCAAGCCTTTTTGACAGCTTCACAATGCCGCCAATTGAGGACTTTGAAAACGGAGCGTTGTCGATGGAGAGTCAGCCGTTGCGCTACTCGTTGCGCCAGTTGCGCTATTTCGTGGTCACCGCGGAAGCACTGTCTTTCACTGCCGCCGCGAAGCGTCTGCACATCTCGCAGCCGTCGATCTCGACGGCGCTCGCGGACCTCGAAGTGTCGTTCGGTGTACAACTCTTCATACGGCATCACGCGAGCGGCCTCTCGCTCACGCAAGCCGGTCGCGATCTGCTCGGACAAGCGCGCAATCTGCTGAAGATTGCGGAAGAATTGCAGACGACCGCGAAGGAAATGGACGGCGGCATGACGGGTGTCATCACGCTCGGTTGCCTCGTCTCGCTTGCGCCGCCGCTCATGCCGCGGCTGATCAGCCGATTCGTCGACGAGCACGCAGGTATCTCGTTTCGCACTGTCGAGGCGCATCAGGATGGCCTCTTGCGCGGCCTGCACGACGGCTCGCTCGACATTGCGCTCACCTACAGCCTCGATTTGACAGAGGAGATCGCTTTTACGCCGCTGCTCTCGCTGCCGCCCTATGCAATCCTGCCGAGGACGCATCGTCTGGCACGCGCGCGCAAGGTATCGCTCGCGGACCTCTTGCCCGAGCCCTACGTGATGCTCGACTTGCCGCACAGCCGCGAGTATTTCGCCGCGCTCTTCGATGCGGTGGGCAGCCGCCCCGTGCCTGCGTTCCGCTCGTCGCAGCCGGAAGTCGTGCGCGGCATGGTGGCCAACGGTCTCGGCTATAGCCTCCTGAACTTTCCGCTCAAATCGACTCGCACCGTGGATGGCGAAGAGTTCGTCATTAAGCGTTTCAAAGACAACGTCAACGCAACGATGCTCGGCATCGCGCAATCGCGCACAATGAAGCCGCGCCAGGTCGTCCATCGCTTCACGTCATTCTGCGAAACCTATATACGGCGCCTGCATATCGACGCATGATCAGGAAAGCGCGATCGTCTGCTTTAAGCCTGCGCGCGTTGCATAGGCAAAAGCTTTGCTTTGTATCTAAAAACAATATTTTGCCTTGCAATTTGGCTTGATAGATTGGTGTCCATGTTGAGCGCTACGCCGCAAAGCCTCGCGTTACCGCGCTCTCACCGTGACGAATCAAGGGGGACACCATGGCCAACCCGGCAAGGACGATCGCAGTGCAAGCGCTGGTCGACGAACTTCAGACGGGTTGCGAACGGCCATTCAGCGATGCGCATGCGATGCCGCCCGGTGTCTATACGTCGCCCGAATTCCTCACGCTGGAAGAGCGCGCTATCTTCGAGCGCGAATGGCAATGCGTCGGCCGCGCCAGTGCGCTCAAAGTGCCCGGCGATTACATGACGACTCGACTTGGAGCCCAACCGATCGTCGTATTGCGCGACGAGCAGATGCAGCTCAAGGCGATGTCGAACGTGTGCCTGCATCGCATGTCGGTGCTGCTCGAAGGACGCGGCAACTTGCGCCGCATCGTCTGCCCCTATCACGCCTGGAACTATTCGCTGGACGGCGCGCTGCAAGGCGCGCCGCTCATGGATCGGCAAGAGGGCTTCTGCAAGGAAAGCTACAAACTGCCCGCCGTGCGCTGCGAAGAATGGCAAGGCTGGATCTACGTGACACTCGACGAAAACGCGCCGCCCGTTCACGCGCAGCTCGCCAAACTGAACGAGCTCATCGGTGCGTACGGCATGTCGGACTACATCGAAACTTTCTATGAAGAGCACGTGTGGGACACGAACTGGAAGATCCTCGCGGAAAACTTCATGGAAAGCTATCACCTGCCCATGCTGCATCGCGCAACGGTAGGACCGCATTCGCGGCTCGATGAAATGGAATGCCCGCCGGGCTATCCAGCCTTCAACTATCATTGGATCACGAAGGAAGCGTCCTTGCCCATCGGTAACGCGCATCCGGACAATACGCGCCTCACGGGACATTGGCGCAAGACCACAGCGCTGCTCGCGATCTACCCGACGCATCTCGTCACGCTCACGCCGGGTTACTTCTGGTATCTCGTGCTGCAGCCTCAAGGGGTGGACCGCGTGCATATCCGCTTCGGCGGCGGGCTTGCGCCGGAGTTCGTCGCGGATACCGAGGCCAACGCGCACATGACGACGTTGAAGAAGCTGCTTGACGACGTGAACGCGGAAGATAAACGCGGCGTGGAAGCCGTCTTTCGCGGCGTACACGCGCCGCTCGCGAAACCCGGCCACTTGAGCTATCTCGAACGTCCCAACTACGACTTCGCACGCTACGTCGCTAGCAAAATCGTCGCGACGCAAATCGGCACGCATTGATCAAGACGCACCATCGACAGGACGCGATTACGATGTCAAACCCTTCCTTCATTTCGTTCTCGGGCGTGAGCAAGTCGTATGACGGCGCGCAATACGTCGTCGATGACTTGAACCTCGACGTGAGCAAGGGAGAATTCCTGTCGCTGCTGGGGCCGTCCGGTTCGGGCAAGACGACGACGCTCATGATGCTTGCGGGATTCGAATCGCCCACGCGCGGCGAGATACGCCTCGACGGACGGCGGCTCGACGACAAGCCTCCGCATCAGCGCGACATCGGCATGGTGTTTCAGAACTACGCGCTCTTTCCCCATCTGACGATTGCGGAGAATGTCGCGTTTCCGCTTTCCGTGCGGCGCGTAAGCCGCGCCGAGCAGAAGACGCGCGTGAAGCGCGCGCTCGAGATGGTCGAACTGCCGCATCTGGCGAACCGGCGTCCCGCGCAGCTCTCCGGCGGACAGCAGCAGCGCGTGGCGCTCGCGCGCGCGCTCGTGTTCGAGCCGAGCGTCGTGCTGATGGATGAGCCGCTCGGTGCGCTCGACAAGCGCCTGCGCGAAACCATGCAGTACGAAATCATGCGCCTGCATCGCGAGCTGTCGCTCACGATCGTCTACGTGACGCACGATCAGGCCGAAGCGCTGACCATGTCGGATCGCGTCGCCGTGTTCTCCGATGGCCGTATTCAGCAAGCCGCCACGCCTAGCGAACTCTACGAGAACGCGCAGAACGCCTTCGTCGCCAATTTCGTCGGCGAAAACAACGGGCTGACCGGGCGCGTCGTCAATGCGAACGAGGAGTGGGCGACGCTCGCGCTCTCGGACGGCAGCGTCATTCGTGGCCGTTGCGAACCCGGTCTGAGCACGGGCGACGAAGCGATGCTCGCGCTGCGCCCCGAGCGCGCACATATCCCGAGCGCCGAAGGCGTGCACGTCGATGAACACAGCAACGTGGTGCGCGCACGCGTCGAGGAACTGGTGTATTGCGGCGATCATCATCGCGTGCACCTCGCGCTCGGTTCGCGCGATTCGTTTGTCGTGAAAGTGCCCAATACGCAGCGCCATGCGCTGCCTTCGCCCGGCAGCACGATCGAGATCGCATGGCGCCACGACGACTGCAAGATTCTCGCGATGAGCGTGCCACGCAGCGCGCCCGTGATCCCCGCATCCACCCCGCTCTCACCTTCCATCATCACGACCGCACCAGCAGGAGCCAACTGACATGCGCACTCTCATCAAAGCACAAAGCGCCGCACTCGCCGTACTCGCATTCGCTACAATGACCGTCCAGGCGGCGGAGACGCTTTCCGTCGTGACCTTCGGCGGCGCGTACGAAGCGGCGGCCAAGAAGGCCTATTTCGAACCGTTCACGCAAGCCACCGGCATTGGCTTCTCGACCGAATCGTATGACGGCGGCCTCGCGAAGCTCTCCGCGATGGAGCAGGCGAAGAACACCACGTGGGACCTGATCGACCTCGAAACGAACGATGCGATCACCGCCTGCGACGAAGGACTGCTGCAGAAGTTCGACAAGAAGACGCTCGGCAAGACGAGCGACTTCATCCCCGGCACGATCAGCGATTGCGCGGTTGCGAGCATGGTCTGGTCCACGGTCTATGCGTACGACACGAGCAAGCTGAAGACCGCGCCGACCACCGTCAACGACTTTTTCGATCTGCAGAAATTCCCCGGTAAGCGCGGCCTGCGCAAGTCGCCGAAGGTAACGATGGAATGGGCGCTGATTGCGGACGGCGTCGATCCGAAGGATGTCTACAAGGTGCTCGCTACGCCCGCCGGCGTGGATCGCGCCTTCAAAAAGCTCGACACGATCAAGCAGAACATCGTGTGGTGGGAATCGGGTGCCCAGGCGCCGCAGTTGCTCGCAGACGGCGCGGTCGTGATGACGCAGGCCTACAACGGCCGCATTTCCGACGCCGCGAAGAAGGACAACAAGCCATTCAAGACCGTCTGGGACGCACAAGTTTACGACTTCGACTGGTGGGCCGTTCCGACGGGTGCGAAGCACGCCGACGCCGCCGCGAAATTCATCGTCTCCGCTTCGCAGCCGAAGGCGTATGCGGATCTGTCGAAGTACATCGCGTATGCGCCGCCGCGCAAGGATGCAATCGCGCTTGTCGACAAGCAACGCCTTGCCGATCTGCCGACCGCACCCGAGAACTTCAAGCGCGCCTTGCAGATCAACGCGAACTTCTGGGCCGACAACGCGGACCAGATCAATAAGCGCTTCCAGGTGTGGCTGACGCAGTAACACGATCGTCCAACGAGAGCCCAACGTGACTACCCACATGCCCGCTTCGGCCCGAGCCACGGCCCCGGGCTCTCCGACGAGAGCCGACGGCCGCGCGTCGTTTCAAAAGGCGCGCCGCCGTGCGTCGGTGCAGGCGCTTTTGCTCGCGCTCCCGCTGATCGTGTTTCTGCTTTCGACGTTCATCGCGCCGATCGCGCTCCTGCTCGCGCGCAGCGTGGAGAACCACGAAGTGCCCGACAGCATGCCCGCGCTCACGCGCGCGCTCGATGCATGGGACGGGCAGGGCGTGCCGGACGAGCGCACGTTCGCGCTGCTCGCTGCGGGGCTCAGGGAGGCGCAGCAAAGCGGACAGCTCGGCACTGTCGCGCGGCGGCTGAACTTCGATCAGGCCGAGTTCCGTAGCCTGTTGATGCGCACCGCGCGCCAGTTGCCCCCTGATGCGCCGCCGGCGTGGAAACCGGCGCTCGTCGAACTCGACGCACGCTGGAATTCGCCGGAGATCTGGCGCTTGCTGAAGCGCGCCGCCACGTCGCCGACGCCGGACTATCTGCTCGCGGCCGTCGATGCGCAAGTGACGCCGCAAGGTTCAGTTGCGTTCGTGCCGGACAACGCTTCGATCTATCGACAAGCGTTCGTGCGCACGATCTCGATCAGCGCCACGGTCACGCTGCTGTGCCTCGTGCTCGGCTATCCGGTCGCATGGCTGCTCGCGAATTTGCCCGCGAAAAGCAGCAACCGCCTGATGCTCTTTGTGATCGTACCGTTCTGGACCTCGGTGCTCGTTCGCACAACCGCCTGGTACGTTTTGCTGCAACCGGGTGGTGTCATCAACAGCCTGCTGATGGGGCTCGGTCTCACCACCCATCCACTGCCGCTCATCTTCAACCGCGCGGGTGTGCTCATCGGTATGACGCATGTGCTTTTGCCCTACATGATTCTCGCGATCTACTCGGTGATGAAGAGCGTATCGCCCGTGTATGTGCGGGCCGCTCAATCGCTAGGGGCGCACCCGTTCGTCGCGTTTGTGCGAATCTACATGCCGCAGACGCTGCCGGGCGTGGGGGCGGGCTGCTTCCTCGTGTTCGTGCTCGCGCTTGGCTACTACATCACGCCCGCGCTGCTCGGCGGCGCAGGCGACGAGATGATCAGTCAGCTCATCGCGATCCAGACCAACACGCAACTCAACTGGGGCCTTGCCGGTGCGCTCTCGGCCTATCTCGTGATCTTTACGGCGGTCTTCTATTTCCTGTTCAACCGCATTGTCGGCATCGACCGTTTGCGCTTTGGTTGAGACTCGGTTGACACATGCGGATACGACGAGGGAACGATATGCCAGATAAACGCAACACGGTGCTGACGGAACGCGTCGCCGGGCGCTGGGTGCGGCTGCATACAGCGCTTGTGCTGTTCTTCCTGATTGCGCCGATTCTCGCGATCATCCCGCTTTCGTTCAACTCGGGCTCGTACTTCTCCTACCCGTTGCAGGGCTTTTCGCTGCGCTGGTATGAGCAGGCGCTCACGAGCGCGGCCTGGCAACGATCGCTCCTGAACAGCATCGGCATCGGCGCGGCGTCGACGCTGATCGCCACGTGTCTCGGCACGCTCGCCGCGCTGGGCATTTCGCGCGCGCAGTTTCCGCTGCGCTCGCTGATCATGCCGATCATCATCTCGCCGATGATCGTGCCGATTGTCGTCGTCGCGGCTGGCTTCTATCTGATCTTCGCGCCGCTCGGCCTGGTGAACTCGTATCCCGGCGTGGTGCTGGCGCATGCGGCGCTCGGCACGCCATTCGTCGTGATCACCGTGACGGCGTCACTGCTTTCGTTCGATCAGAGTCTGTTGCGCGCCGCTTCCGGGCTCGGCGCGACGCCTTGGATCACATTCAGACGAGTAACCTTGCCGCTCATCACACCGGCGGTCGCGACCGGCAGCGTCTTCGCTTTCGCGACCTCGTTCGACGAAGTCATCGTCATTCTGTTCATCGGCGGCCCGGATCAAACAACCGTGCCTCGGCAGATGTGGAGCGGGATTCGCGACTCGATCGACCCGTCGATTCTCGCCGTGGCGACGATGCTGATCGTGTTTGCCGTGCTGCTCTTCGCGAGTATTAACTGGCTGCGTGGCCGTGCGGCCGCCGCCAGTAACGCTCTTATTTGACGCATCGAGGCCACCTGGGGCATGCAACCCGTCGGTGTGCCGCAAGCCGCTGCCTGGAAGAGGGCAGGGAGAAAAACAAAAGACCGCTGTCCGTGAGGGCAGCGGTCTTTCTTACGATGGGTGGCGAACGAGGGACTCGAACTATTGGCCGGCCGGCGACACTACGCTCGGAGTCGCCAGCGTGTTGTGACTCCCAGGAAGGTTGGTGCGGGACGTCGAGCTATTGCTCGTGCTATTCGGCATGCCCGAGTTCGGCGACGCGGCGCTCATGCCGCTGTCCGAATTGGTGGCGCCAGGCGTGCCGTAGCCGCTCGTTGTATTGGCTGGCGACGCGGCGGCCGGCGACACTACACTCGGGGTTGCCAGCGTGTTGTTGGCCTGTGCATAAGCGCCTCCCGACAGCGTGAGTGCGGCGACGGCCGCGATTAATGTGCTGGTTGTCTTCTTCATGACCGGTTCCTCCTTGTTTTGGCTGGAATTCCGACGCAAACGATCCATTCGTATTTTTCCATAGCGGTCGTTGCACGCCTGGCTCGTGGCGATCAAACAAACTCGCGCGACCGTTCGCAGTGGCGCACGTGACGCGAACCACAGATCGCCGCTCAGGGCCATAGCAGGTGGTACGAAGTTTAGGAAAGCGGCCGCTGATAATTAAGCGCATTATTCGCAAGGATGAATTTCGATTTTTGGAATTGCCTCTAATGGGTCCTGCCCCTCAATCTGCTCGCTAATGCCTTACTGCCTTACGTCAGAGGGCGTGATCGTTGAGCCGTGACAGCCCGCAATCGCGCGCTTGGTACCCGAATCCGTTGAAGGCCGGCTCCCTGGCGCAACGGATCGACTTCGTTGCTGGGCGGCATGAAACTCCGCGCCTGTCCAAGTCAATACCACATACGTTTCACTGCCGCACCCAATGCTAACTCCCGTCGTGCTGCAAATATTTGTGGGCGAACGCGATCGCCATGCTGCCTTCGCCGACCGCTGAAGCGACGCGCTTGACCGGGCTCAATCTCACATCCCCACAGGCAAACACGCCAGGAACACTCGATTCGAGGAGGTAGGGATCCCGGCTATAGGACCAGCGTCCCGCCTTGACGACGTCGTCGCCAGTGAGAACGTATCCGCGCACATCGCGTGCGATTTCTTCCGGCAACCACTCCGTCTCAGCATCGGCGCCAATGAAAACGAACAATGCGCCACAGTCGTGTCGACGCACCTCTGCGCTCAACCCATCGCGTACGTCAATCGCTGTCAGATGGGTATCGCCGTGTGCACCGACTACTTCCGATCGCAGTTGCACCCCTACGTTTGATTTCCCTCGAAGCTGCTCGACGAGGTAGCGAGACATGCTCTTCTCCAGCGAATCGCCTCGCAGGACAAGCGTTACCATGCGCGCATGATTGGCAAAGTACAACGCTGCCTGGCCGGCCGAGTTTCCACCACCGATCAGATAGACGTCGAGGCCGTGAGTAGCGTTCGCTTCGCTGCGTGACGCGCCGTAGTAAATACCTTTACCGATAAACCGGTCGAAGCCGTCAATCACGAGGCGGCGCCACGTGACGCCAGTCGCGAGAATGATCGTTCGCGCCCGGATGACGTCGCCTCCGTCGAGGTGAACGCTACGGCCGGCGACATCGATTCGAGCGACCGACCGTGTCACCAGAATCTCTGCACCGAGCCGCCTTGCCTGCTGCAGTGCACGGCTCGCCAGTTCGTCGCCCGACACGCCGTTGGGGAAGCCGAGGTAATTCTCAATACGCGAGGAGGTCCCGGCCTGCCCACCTGGCGCTTCGCGCTCCAGCACCACAGTACGCAAGCCTTCCGACGCACCGTACACTGCCGCAGCGAGACCGGCCGGCCCGCCACCAATGATCATCGTGTCGTATTCGGCGAGGCGAGGCTGTGTCTGCAGACCCAGCAACTCCGCAAGCTCTCGTGTCGTAGGTCGGCTCAGCACCGTCCCGTCGACCAGTCGCAATGCCGGGCAATCCTGCTCTGGCGGACAGGTTCCAGGCCAGCGCGTGGTCACTTCGGGCGCATCCGGTGTCATCCAGTCGTAGCTGATCTGGTTGCGGGCGAGGAACTGGCGCAATGCGGTACAAGCGGTGTCCCAGCGACTTCCAATCATGGTCACGCGGATCTTGGGCGGCTCGGCGGAGAGGCCCTGCAGTCCACCAATGCGCTCGCGCGCAAGGGCGCCCATCTTGACCGCAATTTCCGGCGACGCGGCAGCGAGTGTGTAGTAACGCTGGGCGTCCACGCGCATGACACGCGACGGCTCCGCGGCCCGATAGGCACCAGGAAACGGCGAACTCAGCGCGAGCGGCACTTCGCCAAAGATGGTTCCGGGCAGACGCCAGCCCAGCGTGCGTTCGATACCGTCGAACGTCTTGATGACTTCCATCTTGCCGGACACAACGGCGTACAGTGCGCGCTCTCCACCTTCATGGACCGCGAACTCACCCGCGCACAGATGCAGGTCTGCGCACGTGTGCGCGAGATGCTCCAGTTCGTTGTCGGGGAGTGTTGAGAACAGTGGAATCGCCCGGATGTCGTCGATTGTCAGCATGGCTTCGTCCAAACAGGCAATTGAGGTGAAGCTCGGTCCACTTGGTTTCACGTCGCCTGCCTGGCCAAAAGAACATGCGCAAGCAGACGGCTCAGCCCTGGCGTTCGATCCGAGGCGGGCACAACGCCGTTAGTCTCCCGCACCGAGCGCACCAAAACCGTTCGAATAGTTATGCGAACGCATACCACAGCTACGCGATAGACAGCAGGCAGACCAAGCCAGTATATGACTTTCGGATGCGAACGTTTATTCGCTGGAGCCAGTTCCCCGGTCGCACATCTTCAACCTCGCGAGGCCTCGACCGGCAGCAGGCGACCCGTTTGAGACACCCGGACGCGATTGGCGACGGACTGCAATCGGGTCGATATGGATCATCTACCCACATCGCTTCAACTGCTGTTCGTCGACCATTGCGGCCAGCAGCCGGTGCGCTGGCCGTCGACGGTCGATGGCTGCACCAGTGAGTCAACCCGGTATTTGAATGCCCATTAACGTTACACCGGAGGCGGGAAACGACGGTGCTGGTGGCTGTGGCGGGGTCATAACAGCGGTTGTTGGCACTGGAAGAGGCTTGAGCGAGGGATCCGGCAATTAGCTGGGACACTACACGCGCCAGCGCACATACCACATCTTCATGTCAATACGATGATTGTCGTTACCGGCCGTCGAGCGCTTCGCCGCGTAGCCGGGCACTAGCGATGCTTGCGATGCGGCGGCGTGATAGCGGCTGCGGCCGAATGAAGTTATGTCGATTGCCGCACGTAGGGGAGCAAAGACAAATGAACGTCATCGATACGTGGGCCATCGCGTCCATAAATAAACTGGCCATTCATTCTCAAGGCTTCACCCATGTAGTCGAAGCAGTCGTGAACGCGTACTTGCCGAAGGGCGTCGTGTTGGTTGCACTGCTGTGGTGGGTCTGGTTCAGGCGCGAACGTGCGGAAGGAGCTGACGGCGAGGCCGTCCGGCGACGCCAGCGCGAACTCGTCGTGATCGCCATCGTGAGCGGCCTCATCGCGCTGGCGGCCGGCCGCCTGCTTGCGCACTACCTGCCGTTTCGCCTGCGGCCGATGTATGAACCGGCATTGCGCGCGTTCTTTCCTGAGGCCAACGTGGACGAGCCGGTGCTTCGCACGTGGAGTTCGTTTCCGAGCGATCACGCCATGCTCTGGTGCGCGGTCGCTATGGGTATTTTCTTGGCCTCGCGGCCCGTGGGGATCTACGCGCTGTTGCACGCGGTGGTGCTGATCGGCCTGCCGCGTATTTATCTCGGCGTGCACTACCCGACGGACGTGCTGGCCGGTGCAGCGCTCGGCATCGGCATCACATACGTGATGAGCGCCAGGGCGATACGCACGCGCATCGCAGCACCGATGCTGGCGTTCGCGCAGCGCTATCCCGGCTTGTTTTGTGGCGCCGCGTTCGTGCTTAGTTTCGAGTTGGCGACCCAGTTCCAGGAGCTGCGCGTGTTGGCGCACGGCCTGATACATGGGATGTAGTTGGTCGGAAGGTGTGGAGAGGGAGCGCTCATCGCCCCCTACTGGATACGCTCGCACGCATGGCGTGGCATCTGATCGGTGGAGGACGGCGTTCAAAGCTGGATCGCCTGCTCGCGGCTTGTAGGGCCGCAACGGCCGCCGAGCGGGTGTCCTTTTGCCGATGGAGAACGTCCGAATTGCGGTAGAACCGCGGACATTCGTTGCCAGCAAGCGAATGTCGGTAACTGGCCGAGGCCGTGTGAAAACGCCCATTTGGTTCTGCGTCTGGTCTGCGCTCCTGGTGTAGACGAACCATTCGCCCGTACGAGGATCGAGAGCGAGCAAGTTTCATCCCTGAGGTTCACAAAGGATTCTGGTTCAGGCCAATACGCATTGGTGTTTCGAGTGCGCGCGCGAACCGAGGAAATTCACGTGGCCCGTGCCGACAGATGCACCGGCATGGCACTCGGGATCATAGTGAAGGCAGTGACCTCTCGAATCGTACGTGGATTGACAGCCATTCGGATCGAGAAATTGGCCATCAGCATTGACAATACCAGGCGCATTTCCACAGCGGCCAGGTAACGTCCCGGACACACACGTGGCCCGGCGCCGAATTGCAGGTACGCACGTGAGTCGTGTGCGGTGCGCGCGCGGCTCCCGTCATGCAGCCAGCGATCAGGGTCGAACCGCAAAGGATTAGGGAAATTGCGCGCGTCGAGTGTGGCCGGCCGATTCAGGAAAAACATTTTCGTGCCAGCCGGTAGCATGATGTCGGCAAGACACACGTCTTCCAACGGCTCAAACGAATTGATCGCAACGACAGGACGCAGCCTTCCGGTTTCCGTACAAACCGCCTCGAGCAGATCCAGTTGCTTCAACGACGTAAAGTCCGGGCAAACGGGAGCTGAGCCGAGCACACCGCGTGACGAGTCAAAGAGTCGCTGTTGCAAGGCGGAATCGGCAGCAACGTATAGCAGCGTCCACGCTATCGAATTCGCCGTCGTGTCTTCGCCTGCAAGCAGTAGCGTGAGAACATTTGCAGCGACCTGGTCGTCGGTTACATCGGACTCCGGCGCGTCGCGCATGACCAGCATCGCTTCAAGGAGATGACGTGGCAACTCCGACGGGTCATCGCGCATTCGTTCACGTGCCCGGCTCATCATATTTCGCACGTATCGGTGCACTTCGATCAGAGAGCGGTCGAGTTCGCGGTTCCTTGATCGAGACGCCCGGAGCCAGGCGCTGACGATCAGTCATTCAGCATAGATCATCCTGCGCCCGCAGGACCGGAAGAATGCCGGCTTTCAAAAACGCTGAGGAGGCAATCATGGCGCGAATCGAAGCGAAGTTGGCGGAATTAGGCTTGACGTTGCCTCAGCCGCTACAGATGCCGCAAAACGTACGCATGTCCTTGCCTTTTGCATGGATTCGAGTACGAGGGGCACGAGCGTTTGTTTCGGGACACGTTCCGCTCAACCTCGACGGAACAATTGCGCAACCGGTCGGCAGAGTGGGCGTTGAAGTTTCAGTGGACGAAGGCTACGCAGCGGCACGCCTTGTGGCGCTCGCTCAGTTGGCAAGCCTGAAGAAAGAGCTTGGAGACCTGGATCGCATTACGGCATGGCTGCGCGTCTTTGCGATGATTAATGTCGCGCCTGGCTTCGATCAGATGCCAAAGATCGCGAACGGCTATTCTGACCTTATTCTTGAAGTGTTTGGACCCGACATTGGCGCGCATTCTCGCTCGGCAGTCGGCGTGGCGCTTCCTCTAAACGTGCCGGTCGAGTGCGAGGCCGAGCTCGAGATCGACGGCGGGGTGCGCAGCCTCGTGTAATGAGCCCCTGTGTTACGGGACGCACATCTATTGACAGATTTAGCTGTTCGGTCATTTGAATGACCGTGTGAGAAGAGAGAATCCAATCACACCAACAGGGTGACGCCGGCCCAGGTGATCAGCACGACGCCCAGCGCGCGGCCGACACGCTCACCGCCGGGCAGGATTTTTTCCACGAAAACGATAAGCGACAGCGCGGCGATCCAGACGAGATTCATGATGCCGCCGACAAACAACAACGCCATCAGCAGCCAACAGCAGCCCACGCAGTAAATGCCATGACGCATCCCGAGCAGGAAGCTGCCTGCGACGCCAGGACGCCAGTGCGCGGTGAGGAAATTCACTGGTGAACGGCACTGCGTCAGGCAGGCGCGCTTGAGCGGCGAGAACTGATAGACGCCCGCCGCAGCCAGAACGATCGCGGAAAGGGGCGCGCTCTTCGACCACAACATCATTTCCGAAATGAGGCCGGTCGGTTGCAGCACCTTCTGCAGCGATGCCGCGCAGATCGAGAATGCCAGCCATGCGATCAGGTAACCGGCCAGGAGAAACAACGACGGGATGGCCGACCTGGCCTCGATCGCGGAGTGGTGCCGCAATACGCGTCGATACAACAGGACGAGCGGCGCCGCGCTGGGCGTCATCATCGCGATCATCATCACCCACCACATGAGGATCACGGTGGGCAGCGACGGATCCATTCCCCCGCCGCCATCTGCCAGTCGATGCGGGAACAGTGCGACGGCCGTCATCTCGAGCGCGGACATGCCGATTCCGGCGCCCGTCCACAAGTAGGCCCACGACAACGCGACGACGGCGACGATGCCGAGCGCGGTGATGACGCGCTCGCGTCCGAGGATATTTTCGACGCTGCTCATGCGGCAGCGCGATGCCGGATCGGTCCTTTGTTATTCAAGTGCAGTCGCGCGAACTGGGCGTAAGTCCCCTTGAGATCCAGTGCGATGTTTCCGTGCGAGCGGCTGGTGCCGGAGCCGATCTCGGCAAGCTCGTATTCGAAGCCGTGAGGCAAGTCGATTCGGACACGATGCTCGTCGCCCGTTACGGGATTGCGGACCGGTTCGCCGACAACGTCGAATACGCCCTCGACATGAATCCGGCCGCGTCTGGTATCGACATCAACATCGAAATCGATCTTCGTAAAGATCGGATCGAATGCTTGCTCGAGCGTCGATGCGAATACGGAGAACATCGTGGCGAACGGCTCGGTGTCCTGCCCCGTCATGATTTTCAGAATGGCTTCGCGTTGTTCCGGGCTGGCCCGTTCGTCGACGATCGGCTGGCATTTTCCCTTGCCTTCGTGGATCGGTCCCGGCCACTGAAACACGACCGCGATGTTGAGGCCGTCGAGTCGCACGTCGCCGTAGTAACCGTTGCTGATCGAGATGGCGCCCATCGCTTCGCAGAAGCCGTTGTTCGGCAGTGCGTTGAATTGGCACGGGCAACCGTATGAGCAATTGCAGTTGATCAGTTCGGTGCCTTGGATTTCCCAGGGAGTCGTGGTTGTTCTCCTTATGCTCCGTGACGAGTAGCGTGCTTCGAATCTAGTGTATGGCAGGGGGGAGGGAAGTCAAAGTTTGGGTTGACTGGGCGCGCGGGCGATTGTGATGGGCGTTACATATGATGTTTTGACGGAGGAGCCTGCGGTCAGAACGGCCGCCACCTGATCCACATCGCAGGAGAAAAGCGGCTCGTCAGCTATCACGACCGTATCTGGGAACGGTGGTGGATGCGCTCGAAAGATTGACGGAGGTGGGCGACGTTCGTTATCTCGCGCGCCGCAATTCAGGCATGGGCCACAATGATGTTGGACACCATCTCCCCGGTCACCTTTCCATCCACGACGAGGGGCGGCAATTCGCTTTTCAAACGGTAGGAGCAAGCACCAAAGTGGAGACCTTGCCGTCGTTTTCGATTTCGACAAAACCGATTCTGCTGTACCAGTCGTAGGCAGCTCGGTTGCATACGAAGACATTCAAGTACACCGGCTTTTGTAAGTCACTGGACAACGACATCACCTTGGCAATCGCTGCACTGCCGATCGACTTGTTTTGCATCTCCGGCACGATACAAAGCATTCTCAGCCATACGAGATCCGGTTCGACGTCCCAGTGCACAAATCCGCATCGGTTGCCTTCCCATGTAACTATTTGACAAGCGCCTTGGCGAAGGCTTTTGGCAAACCCCGCCTGTTGCAAGTCGTCGTCCCAGCCATACGCTGAGGCAACGAAACCTTTCATCGTTCGCCGGTACGTGTCAAATAGCCATTCCGAGTCTTCAGGTGCGGCCTGTCGAAAATCCAGATTCATTACAACCGCCGATCGCGATAAGCACGTCTTCGCCAGAATATCGGATACAGGGGATCGGCATCAATCGGTTGGGCCAGCTAATGTCGACGGACGCGGAATGCCATTCACCGGATAGCTGAGTTAGCCGATCTGCTGCTGGCGAACCTGGGCTCCCGACGAACCGCCGAAATCGACCCGGAGCCGCCGTTCGAGCCGCCAGGGCTTCAATGGCAGTTATCGGAGTGATCCGGCCGTCCGCGCCGGTCCCTCACGAGCAATGGTTCCACCTCTTTGTGGACGTTTGTCGATTGACGGCAAGGCGATCGTTCAACGGCCCAGGCTTACTGCTTAAACCCTGCGTGACGCAGCGCTTCCTCAGCGGCCTCGTGGTCTTGAACCGATGTTCCGCCAGAAACACCGATGCCACCCACCAGACGCCCTTCGTGGAAGATCGGTACGCCACCGCCGACCGGCGTCAGCCGCGGATGGTGCGCCAGTGGGGCAACGGTGGGCTCGGCCATGTACTGATTCCATTGGTGCGTGGCCATGCCGAACGACGCGGCGGTCCATGCCTTGTCGATGGCGACATCAACGGTAAGGAACGGGGCGGTATCCGCTCGCTCGAAAGCGCGCAGGTGGCCTCCTGCATCGGTAATTGCGATGGTCGCGGCGAATCCGCGCGCGGCGCACGCGCGGCGCGCTTCTGCCAGCAATGCTTGTGCAGCTTCCAGGCTGATCGTTGTCGTGCTGATGATTTGCGATGTCATGTTGATGCTCATTGTCAGAAGAGTTCAGCGGTTGGCGACGACGACCTTGCCGATCATATTGCCTGCCTCGACCAGCGCATGCGCCTCGATCAGACCTGCGGCGTTGATGCCGTCAATGCGTCGGGTCAGCGTGTGCTTGAGGCGGCCCAGATCGACCAGCTCCGCCGCGCGGCGCAGCAACGCGTATTGCCGTGCGAGGGTGTCGGTGGTGAACATCGCGCGGGTGAACATCAGCTCCCAGTGAATCGAGATGGATTTCCCCTTGAACGGCCCGATGTCCAGACCCACCGGGTCGTCGATGAGTGCGAACTGGCCTTCCGGGCGCAGCACGGAGGCGATTTGCGGCACATAGGCGGCGCTGTTGTTCAGCCCGGCAACGTGGGTAACGTGCTCGATGCCGAGCGCGGCCAACTGGGGTGCCCAGGCCTGATGATGATCGAGGACGTAATGTGCGCCATGGGCCAGCACCCACTCGCGGGTTTCCGGCCGCGAGGCCGTGCCGATGACGGTCATGCCAGTCAACTCGCGCGCCAGTTGGGTCAGAATCGAACCGACGCCGCCAGCCGCTCCAATGACGAGCAGCACGTTGTTGTCGGTCGGGTCCGCTGCGTGAACACGCAGACGGTCGAACAGCAGCTCCCACGCAGTGATCGTCGTCAGCGGCAACGACGCGGCCGCGGCGAAGTCCAGTGAGGTCGGCATAGGTCCGACGATGCGCTCGTCCACGGCGTGCAGTTCGCTGTTGCTGCCGGGCCGCTTGATGTCACCCGCGTACCAGACACGGTCGCCTGCCTTGAAGCGGGTTGCCAGCGGACCGGTCGCGCGGACGATTCCCGCCGCGTCCCAGCCGGCGATGCGCGCACCGCCTTCCGGAATATCTCCACCGCGCCGGATTTTGGTATCGACCGGGTTGACCGATACCGCTTTCACTTCCACCAGCAGATCGTGGTCGCGCAGCTCCGGCGTCGGCAGCTCGATATCCTGCAGCGCCTGCGGGTGGCTGATGGGATGGTTCTGATAGAAGCCAATTGCTTTCATACACATGGTCTCCAAGGGTGATTGAGACCATGTTATCTTTCGTCGATATGCGGATAAATACCCGCCGAGCCCAAACAATTTCGGCATTTCGATGAAAATGATCCGACTCGATGACGTTCAGATCTTCGTACACACGGTGGACTACGGCAGCTTCTCGGAGGCGGCGCGCCAGTTGAATATCGCGCCCGCACATGCGAGTGCGTCAGTGCAGCGACTCGAAAAGGCGCTGGACACGCGCCTGTTCACCCGTTCGACGCGAAGCATGCAACTTTCGGACGCCGGGGAGCGATACCTGCCGCATGCGCGGGTCATGATTGGCGCGCTGGAGCAAGGCCAGCATGCCCTGGCCGACGGCCGGGGGGCGCTGTCCGGGCCGCTGCGGCTGTCCGCTCCGTCTGACTTTGGTCGAAACCTGTTGTTACCGTGGCTGGATGAATTTCAGCACCGGCACCCTGGTTTGTCGCTGCACGTGAAAATAAGCGACCGTGCGGCCGACCTCATCCGCCAGCCGCTGGATGCGCTCGTGCGCTACGGAGCGCTGCCAGATTCGTCTCTTCTGGCCATGAAACTGGTCGACAACAATCGACGCGCATTGTGTGCCGCGCCGTCATACCTCGAACGGCATGGCGCACCGGCCAAAGTTGAGGATCTGCGGCGACACAACTGCCTTCGGTACGTCTGGAGCGAGCAGATACATGAACGCTGGCACTTTACCCCGCCTGGCGGCGAGCGCACCGTGGCCGTCACAGGCAATCGCATCAGCGACGATGCCGATGCAGTTCGTCGCTGGGCGATAGCCGGGGAAGGCCTTGTCTACAAGTCGCGGCTGGACCTCATTGACGATCTGAAGGCAGGTCGGCTGGTGGAGTTATTTCCCCCGGAGTATTGCGAGCTCGCGCCGCTGCACTTGATTTGTGCTCACCGTGCGCAACTGTCGCCGGCGATTAACGCGTTGCATGCTTTCTTGCGGGAGCGCTGCACTGCATTGCTTGCCAGCCATCCATCCGGAGGCACTCAGGCTGTACTCGCGATTTAATTGGCCGCCTACAGGGCGCAACGGACGTCTGAATGTCCGAACCCCGTTGCCCGCGAAGGTTGTCTGTTGGCCGAACCCGGAAGTACACGGTCAGTCCGAACATCCAGTGTCTCGGCCCGATGCCGAGCTTCCGTACCCGACCCTGAGGGGACCTTCAGATTTGTCGAAAGCGGCCGTTCACCATGTAGCCGGGTCTCGCAAACGCGCAGGACTGGCAACGCACACAATCCCGATCCGACTGGTTCATCATGTCCGACAACTGGTTGCAATATGTTCCCCTCGACCCTGAGTTCAGGCCAACCGAGCTGGCCGCTGAAACTGCACTTGCGCTGTTTTCTCGGCTGGTCCCCAATGCGGATGAGGTCGTATTCTCGTTCAAGCAGGAAATCGAATTTTTCCATCCCGGTGCGAATTGGGAAGGCGTAATTTGCCCCGTGTGCGGCACGAACGTCGAACCTTGGTGGGCAAACAGGATGGACGATTTCGCTGCTGGCCGCCTCTCTGACCTCGTTGTCGTGACCGCATGCTGCCAGTCAAGTGTTTCCTTGAACGACCTCGGATATGTGTGGCCGGCAGCATTCGGACGATTCGTACTTGAGGCGATGAATCCGAACACACGTGGTCTATCGGTCGCCCAAGAGTCCCAGGTCGAGGACGCGCTTGGCTGCAAACTCAGAGCAATTTGGGTCCACATTTAGCGAGCTCGCCGTTCCGTCCGAGCCCAGTTTGTGTCGATAAGCGCTGTGCGCGTCCGGGACTCAATGGCGAGTGTCCGTTATGGAGCGACATCGACGACCGACCGGAATTGGCCGGTCACTGTCCAACGCGAAAGGCATAAATCAGTGGCCAGGGCGGTCGCTGGGGTACGGCCCGTAAGCCGGCCCTCAGGTAGTAACTGAGGACGTTCCTGTGCGATCAAACGTTCCACCATTTCATTCTGCTGCCGACCCTGACTGCAACGGCATCCATTCCCGCCTGAGAAGCCCATACACCCAGGTATCAGATACCTCGCCATCCACAATGCAATCTTCTCGCAGCGAGCCTTCGCGGACAAACCGGAGCTTCTCCAGCACGCGGCTCGATGCCGTGTTGCGCGTGTCGGCCTCGGCCTGAACACGGTTCAGGTCCAGCGTGTCGAAGGCCCATTGCAACAAAGCGCCTGCCGCTTCGGTGGCGAAGCCTTGGCCCCATGCCGCCTCATCGAAGCAGTAGCCCATCCTCGCGCTGCGATAGTCTGGATCCCATTTGATCAAACAGCACCAGCCGATGAACACACCGTCGGCGGCACGCTCGATGGCCAGCCGCGCGCCGGTGCCTTCCTGCTCAATTTGCCTGCAAACCGCGATAAAGCGCTCTGCTTGCGCGCGCTCCTTCCATGGCGGCGCGTCC
This sequence comes from Paraburkholderia sp. GAS32, assembly GCF_050434225.1. Taxonomy (NCBI): domain Bacteria; kingdom Pseudomonadati; phylum Pseudomonadota; class Betaproteobacteria; order Burkholderiales; family Burkholderiaceae; genus Paraburkholderia; species Paraburkholderia sp. GAS32. The sequence goes on from NZ_JBNPVS010000055.1 coordinate 49,716, forward strand.
CAGTAACGCAACACGCGTGGGTTGCTCTGCAGTGTGTAGATGGAGTCCGTATCGGCTTCCGTGAAAGGGCGCAATAGCAGGCGAGCGGTATGCAGTGTCGGGGTTGGCAAGGTCATGAGCGCATGTGTGTATTAGTCAAGCTCGGTGTGAACTGGCCGCTGGGCGGGACCGGCTGGCTGCTTTCCCGGCACCAGGACCCGTCGAAATTTCCCGAAAGGAAAAGGGCCAACTAACAGCAGAGATCTTTGCGGAGATACGCGGCGACCGCCCCTGTCAGCGCGATGCCGTGCAATTCCTCCGGCGATGCCAGATGCGTGGCGATAATCTCACGATTATCAAGCCGCAGCTCGGGTATGCAATCGAGGTGCAGCTCAAAGAAATGCACCCGGTCTCTTCGTCCGTCCCAAGTGCCACAGGCGCTGCCCGCGGGGAGTAATGTGTACGACGACAGACCAATCTCCTCCTCCATTTCGCGCTGCGCCGCTGCATCAGGGGTCTCACCGGGCCGGAGACTACCGCCAGGAAAATTCCACTCGGTCCGGTACGATGACTTCACAAGCAACAGTGCCCGCCCGACGTAGATTGCTACTAGCGCGCCCTCATGGCGAGGCCGTCGAAGATGCCACCATGCGCGAGCGAGCCGGAAGCCGAGGCGAAGCACCATGCGCCAGGCAGAGTCGATAAGCGTAGCCGGTCGCACCCATTCAAGGCTCGGCATGAGTTCTCTCCTTTCCTTTCATGGTCAGAGGATCTTCCGGGTCGCCGCGTTAGTGCGGCTTAGGTCATTCAGCGTCTGTCACACCACTGCTTGGAAACCGTAGTTTAGCGAGTAGCTGCTCTCGCTCGGGATAGCGATTGTCAACAATTCAAGGGCGTATGTCGATCGGTCGTTCATGGCCGCGTGGAGTCTCATGGGACCGGCATAACCTGACTCGAAACGGCCGGCCGTTTGAGGGCTGCCGTTGCCGCCTATATCCAGGCAGCAAGCTTGCCTGCTAGGAACCTATACTGGTAGCGGCTTGTATTCCACCCTGGCCGTGCTCGCAATCAACGAATTTTCCACCTCACATTAGTTGCGACTGACGGACTCCGCCGGCTCACATGGGTTGCGACTGAGCTTCCAATGAGCGAGCAAGCCGGAGCGTTCCCGATTGCAAACCCTTACGTTCAGTGGAGCATTCTGATGCAACAGAAATTACGTGCTGCGGTAGTGCAATCGGGATCCGTCGTCTTCGATGCGGACAGAACCCTCGATAAAGTCGCGACGTTTACCGCAGACGCCGCGCGACAAGGAACTCAACTTGTCGTATTTCCTGAAGCATTCGTCTCAGCCTATCCAAAGGGGCTCGATTTCGGCTCGACAATTGGTGGAAGGACCGCTGCCGGCCGCAACGACTATCGTCGTTACTATGACAGCGCGATAGAAGTGCCAGGTCCCGGCACCCGCCGGTTGGGCGAGGTTGCTGCCGACCACAAACAATACATCGTGATCGGCGTAATCGAGCGGGACCATGGCACGTTGTATTGCACGGCGTTGTTTTTTGGCCCGGACGGTACGATGCTCGGCAAGCATCGCAAGCTGATGCCAACCGCCGGCGAGAGGCTGATCTGGGGCTATGGCGATGGGTCGACCCTCCCGGTTTTCGACACGCCGTTCGGCAGGCTCGGCGCAGTCATTTGCTGGGAAAACTACATGCCATTGATGCGTATGGCGATGTACGCCAAGGGTGTCCAGATTTACTGCGCCCCCACCGCTGACAGCCGGCCAACATGGGCTTCCTCCATGCAGCATGTTGCCTTGGAGGGGCGTTGCTTTGTATTGTCAGCCTGCCAGCACCTGCGCCGATCGGATTGCCCAACCGACTATGCGGCAATCCAGGGTAACGATCCGTCCACTGTGCTGATGAGCGGCGGAAGCTGCATCGTCAGCCCGCTTGGCGAGCTGATTGCCGGTCCGATCTTTGAGCAGGATGCATTGCTCGTGGCCGATCTTGACCTCAACGACCTTGCCCGGGCGAAATATGACTTTGACGTCACGGGTCACTACTCGCGTCCGGACGTCTTCCGTTTGCATGTCAACGAAGCGGCAACGCCTCCGGTCGTGTTTGAGAAAAATGGATTCGGCAGTGGCTCCTGAAGGTCAGCGCGGAAGCCGTCATTTGCAATGTGATGCGACAGAATGCGGGCCGGAAACTGCGCAACTCATTTCATTGGTTTGCATACCTTGCGGTCCTATGCGACGACCCAGTCGTGGCCGGCAATCGGACCACCCGCTTGCTGCATGCGACCGCCCGAAACCAGACCGCCAAGATCCACCGGTGCGTAGCCAAAATCGTTGACGAGTCCGATCACCACCGCCTTTGCGTCCTTGTCGTCACCGGAGACGAAGATGACGCGCTTTCCGTCATGAAACTTCGGGCCCTTGTCGTAGTGCTCCATGCGGATAGCATTGAACGCCTTGACGACGCGAGCCTCTGGCGCGTGTGCCGCGACGATCTCGCTGGCGCCCGTGCCCCCCAGGTCCGCCAGAACGAGCTCAGGCTCGAGTTGCGTAAAAGGATTGGTGGTATCCACCAGAATGCGACCTGCCCAATTGGGCAGCCCATCCAGGGCCGACGGGACTTGAAGCCATGGAACGGCGAGCATGACCAGCTCGAGCCGGGCCACCTCCTGGACCGTATCTGCCGACGCGTTCGGACCGAGTCCGGCCACGATATCGCCCAAAGCCTGCGGCCCGCGACGAGCGCTCAAGACAACCTCATGTCCTGCTTGAATGGCACTCCTGGCGATGGACTGCGCTACAGCACCGGCTCCAATAAAACCAATCTTCATTTCGACACCTCAGCGGCAACGTAAGTTAGCGAAGCCATGCTCGTCCAGGAGCACGGCACGTGGGAGAACAGCCTGGTCAGTTCGATGAACGCAAGTCGAGCAGCACCTTGCCACCCCTGATTGCGTGAGCGACGGCCTTTGGGTAGTCCGCAAGCGGATAGACGGCGGCCACAGGCAGGTCAAGCTCGCCGCGAGCCATCAGTTCGGCAGACTCGTTGATTGCGTCCACGATGTGCGGCAGGTATTCGGGAAGGTCGATGTATATGCCGCGCACGACGATGCCGCGCAGATGCAGATCCACGACCTTAAGCGGCATGACCAGCTCGCCGCTTGTGAACGCATAGCTCACCAGCGTACCGTTTTGCGACAGCACGTCGATCAGGCGCACCGCAGCCGAACCGCTCAGGCCGTCGATGGCCAGACGGACGTTGCCCGGACCGACTGCGGCCTTGGCTTTGTCGATGGCGCCCGGCTCATCGACGAGAACGACGTCTCCACCAGCTTCCTCCAGTTCCTTGACCAGTTCCGGACGACGTACGAAGTTGATGGTCCGCAGGCCACGCTTCTTCGCCAACGCGATCACCGTGCGGCCGATGCCGGAGTTGGCCGCGTTTTGCACGATCCAGTCGCCTTCCTTGAGGTCAACGAAGCGCCCGAGCAGTAGTACGGCCGTGGGAGGATTGATGCGCAGCATGGCCAGTTGACGTGGATCGACGTTTGCAGGCAGCGCAATCAGCCCCTTGGCGGGGACCACCAGGCGCTCGCGCCAGGTCAACGCATAAAGCGGCGGTAACACGCGGTCGCCGACCTTCACGTTGGAGACATTCGAGCCTGCCTGCAGAACTCGCCCGACGCCTTCGTTGCCCACGACAGAGGGCAGTGGAGTCGAGTAGGCGAAGCGATTGGTGATGACGGCCAGGTCATTGCCGTTGATGGGGGCATACTCCATCTCGATCAGGACTTCATCCGGGCCGGGGTTGGCCGGCTCCGGAAGGTCAACGAGTTTCAGAGTCTCGACGGGGTCGCCGAAAGCGGTGTTGTGGATAGCACGCATGGCTTACGTCCTTTCATAAGATGCTTGGCTGGAAAGCCGGGAGGCAATACTTCGGCACTCGGGGTTCATTTCGAAATCGTGCAAAGACCGGGGTGAACGCTATCAAGCCGCCCCTCATGACGAGGAGTGCTTCACATTGCTCAGGACGCGTAGCGCTAGAACGCGAGCAGCACCATGCCGGTCCTTCCCCTGCGGTACGTATGTTCGAGCGCTCCCTGGTAGTCGCTCGCCTGATATCGTTCCGCTACGGGAAAAAGGCTCGGGAAGTTGCGTGCGAGCTCGAGCGCCTTGGCCACGTCTGCATCGTGCACCGCCGCAGCTTCGAATTGCCAACTGAACAACGACACCCCCTTAATGGTCAGCGCTCGAGGGGCGATGGAACGAATGTCCGCCGCAGCGCCGCCGAGGGAGCCGTAGCTAACGATCGTTCCACCGCGAGCGAGGAAGCTCGCTACGTCGGGCAATAGCGCGCCGCCGACGCCATCGAACGCCACGTAGACGGGCTTGTTCGCAAGCGCATCGCGAAGCTCGTCCTTCCAGCCCTGGTTCTCCGTGCCGATGACAGAAAGGTTGGGGCGAGCAGCTTTAAGTGCTTGCGCGCTCGCCGCGGAGCCGACGAGCAGGATCGGATTGACGCCCACTTCGACGAGCAGATGAGTGAGCAGCTTTCCGACGGCGGAATTGGCAGCCGTCTGAATAACGGTGACATCTTCGCGCTTGTCTTCGGGCAACGCGTTGTGACCAGCTCGCATCGCAAGGCGTGCAGTCAACGTGTTGACCAACATCTGCGCTGCGACCTCGTCGCTCACTTCATCGGGCACGGGTATCAGCGACTGGACAGGCGCGGCGATCCTGGAGCTCCAGGCGCCGTTGACGGGAAAGAAGGCCACACGTGTGCCGACCTGAATCCGGTGTGAAGGGTCGATGTCAGCGGCTAGCGCTTCCACCACCCCTACACCTTCGACGCCGGGCACTCGACCTCCCCTCGGGATGAGGGGAGCCGCCCCGAAGGCGGGGGAAGCGGAGACGCCCAGCAAGTCGCCCGGATGAACCGGTGTGGCGGACACACGCACAAGCGCCGCTCCGCTCGCAAGAGAAGGGACATCGGAAAGCGCTTCCAGCCTGAGCACCTCGGCAGGCTCGCCGTGGCTAGTGTGAATAATTCGCTGCATCGCAGACTCCTTCTGCAAGGATTTGATTATTGGAGCGATCGCTCCGTTATGGCAGAATAGGTTCATCTCTACAGCATGTCAATTAATTTTGGAGCCATGACTACAAAAAACGATACGCAACCCCGGCGCAGCCGCGGCAGGCCCTCGACCTTTGATCGTACGGAAGCGCTGAACCGAGCCATGAAGCTCTTCTGGGAGCACGGATACGAAGGAGCCTCCTTCGACCAGTTGATCCAGGCCATGGGGATCAGCCCCTCGAGCTTCTACAACTCGTTCGGCAGCAAGGAGCAGCTCTACAAGGAAGCGACGGACGCATACCTGAGCATGTCCGAAGTCTGGTTCGCTGGCAGACTGTTCGGCACGGCCGACACGCGAGAAGCATTCAAGAAGCTTCTCGATGCTACCGTCGCGGAATTCACTCGAGACAGCCACCCATCGGGCTGCATGATCTCTCTGGCCGGCACTCACGTGCCCCCCGAACTCGCTTCTATTCGTGAGACGATGGCCGAGCACCGCGCAAACGCTGAAGAGATGATGGCGCAGCGGTTGCGCAAGGGGGTCGAAGACGGCGACTTACCGCCTGACACCGACGTGCCCGCACTTGCTGCCTTCTACAGCGCCGTGACCCGCGGAATGGCTGTCCAGGCAAGAGACGGAGGCGGCCCGCAAAAGCTGAAGGCGATCGCAGATGTCGCCATGCAAGCATGGCCGGCTCAAAGCGGTCGGGTGAGATCTGCAAGGCCCCGGGGGACGCGCGTTGTCTGACAAGGCATGGCCAACGCTTTCATCCTCGCAATGCAGGACATGATTTGCGCACTGCAGCTGAGGGAATGCCCTCAGGTCTTTCAGGTCGTCGAGGCAAGCTGTAGACGGGGAGATGGATATCCGAAATGCATTGACACATCCGTCGGGCGCAATTAATTTCCCAATGCTTGGGACTGGTCATCCGGGTGATTCCACGATGACACGGGCTAAATCAGTTGCGGCCCTTTGGGCCGCGCTGCGTACGCAGCAGAACGCATATTTGGTACCACGGCAACACTCAATGCGCAGAACGCTTTCACTTCTTGTAGTGGTTACTGCATTGGCGGGGGCAGTGCAGGCGGCGCCTGCCACCCAGATCGGTGTGGTGCTCGCTGGCTCGGCCCTGGATTTCTGGGCGACGATGAGCAAGGGTATGCACCGTGCGGCTGACGATCTCCATGTCGAACTGGTAATGCGCAGTCCTTCCGATGGAATGTCACTTGGCCCACAACCCAATGTCCAGTTGAGAATGATCGACTACCTGGTGAAGAGCGGCGTAACGGGTATCGTGTTGGCGCCCGAGTCACTGCAAGGTGTAGCGACGCCGATTTCGATCGCAGTTCCCACGGTACTCGTCGACCGGAGCAGCACGGATTACAACGCGATTTCCACAGTAAGCACCGACAATTTCGCGGCAGGTAGAACTGCGGCCCTGAGTCTGGTACCCGTTCTGCACCAGGGCGCCAGAATTGCAGTACTGAGACTCGCGCCGAATATCAGTTCGACGACTGCGCGCGAGGAGGGGTTTTTGACCGTCGCACGTGAAAACGGGTGGCGTGTGGTCATCGCCCCCTATGTCGGGTATCAGTTTCGCGAGACGGAGGCACAGGTGCGCAAGGTCCTGTCCGGTGACGTAGGGCGCCTCGACGCGGTCTTCGCTCCGAACGAGACGACGGCCTATGGGGCCTTGCACGTCGTCGAAGAGATGCCGGTCAGCACTCGTCCTCGCCTGGTCGTGTTCGATTGGCGCCCGGAATTTCTGGATGCGCTTGAACACGGCATGATATACGCGGACGTTGTGCAGGATTCCTACCGTATGGGTTATCAGTCGATCGAGACGCTGGTCGCTGCCTTGCAGGGCCATCCGCCTCGGCCAACGATATTTGTCGACGTGGTGACGGTGACACGCGCAAACAGGAATGACCCGGCGGTACGCGCCGTGATAGCCAACTACAGTCGATAGCGACGCGGGAGTGAGCGTGCGCCTCACCGCCTCGACGGTCGCTATGTGGGTGCAGCGGTCATTCATCCCTTCAGGTCGGTCGACAAGTCATCGGCCAGAGCGAACGGACGCGTCTCATCGTTATCACCCGCGGGCGAGCAGAAGCAAAGTCTTGACCGCCTGCCCGCGTGCGAATTTTCTGCCTCCAGACCGCGTACAACCTCAGCGAGCGCCGCGCGAAGCGGCTGTCGCGCAGACATCTGGACATGCTGATCGCCCTATCTCACTTGGACGGTGAATTGCGCCAACAAGGCCGCCACCCATAACCAATCGACTATGGAATTCAAAAAAATCTTTAATTATCGTGAATACATCTTCGGTTCTATGCTTGGCTCATGCAGGTTGCAGTTGGGAGTCGAATCATGGGACACGCCACTATCGCGTCGCGCACCAGTGCGACGATACAGATGCTGTGGCATCTCGGAGTTGGAAGCGAACCGGCTCTCGGCGCACATCTCGTGACACCTCGCGGCGCGTACCGCCACCACGGCATCTATGTGGGCGAAGGCAAGGTAGTGCACTATGCGGGTCTTGCCCGGTCGTTGCATCGCGGACCTGTCGAGGAGGTGACGATTGCATGCTTCGCTGCCGGAAGCGAAGTGTGGATAAAGCCGGGCAATCGTCCAGGTTACGCCGACCGGCAAGTTGTAGAACGGGCGCGCTCGCGCCTTGGCGAGAATCGATACAGGCTGCTGACCAATAACTGCGAGCACTTCTGTACGTGGTGCCTGTATGGCGAAAGCCGCAGCGAGCAAGTGCGCGCGTGCCTGACTTATCCGCGTGCGGCAATGGGCGCAGCGGCCGGCCTGTTCAAGATGTCGATCAATTACTTCGCTCGGATGGTCAGCAACCGCAGGGGTGCGTTGCTCGACGTAAAGAGCGACTGCGTCGGCGCTACCGCCAAAGAGCGCTTGATGGGTCCGATAATGTCCGGCCCCGCGTAAGCGTGCCCATGTATGGCGATTAGTTCAGCCCGAGGTCCGGCAAGCATACGTAAACATTGCGGCCGACGGTCTGCGTAAGCGAACGTTCCTGTTTTTTGCCATGCACAGAGCCACGAGCCACCGAAGCGGGCCGGCACTCAGCATTCGATTTTCTCCAAAGCGGCCGTTCGCAACCAAGGTGATATGCGAGTGTGCAAACGGCGGCGGTGGTCGTTGACCAGACGAGCGTGACCGTTGTCCGGCGGAGCGGCCGTTCGCCCACGCTTTCACACGGACGTTCGAGCGGCGGCTCCGCCGAGACTGCGGACCGTCGCACGCCGACAGTCACCAGCGCATCGTTCGCCATACGCTTTCTCGGAAGTAGTCCTTTCGCAATGACCGCTCCCGAGCAAAGCGAACAGGCGCTATCGACTCGACGGGCACTGGCGCTGCAGTCGAGGGAATATTCGAAGTGCAGGCTCAGACTTACAGTCAGCCACCATCTTGGCGACGCCCGCAAGTCGACTTAATAGGGCACTCCATGAAGCAACGGCTGGGTTTTCTACGGAACCGGAGTCAGAATTCACCTCGCTTTTGTCCGATATTTCTCTAGATGCAGCCTATGATCATTGTCGCGACGCAATCTTAATGCGCGGCTGACTCACAAAGTCGCCAATGCGCTGGCTTTCGTGAGGCTCGTCGGCACGCGTCTGCCGAGACCAGTCGGAAAATGATCGTTGGTGGAGCAATTCACTATCACAACGTCGGTCGCTGTCGCGACTGTGTTGCCTCGATCGAGTCACCGACGATATTGACTTGCATTCCCGAATAGACGGCCGTGTTGGTGGCCTCCGTCCTTTAATCGCTGCCTGCGCAAACGGCGAGCCAGACATACGCAGGGCATCGTCGGCGTGCTGTCGCTCGACGACGTAATCGACGAACTCGGCTGCGACCAGGCGCTGCTCGCGAGCATTGGCCACTTCCATCAGAACCGCGAGAGTCCGGACAGCGTACAGTCATCGCCGCATGCGCGACACTGGAGCGAGCGGCCGTTTGTTGAGCACTGGATTCAGGCGCCTCAGCACCGCGCGGCCCGCCGCCGGTGCGTCTGCCGAAATCGCACGACGGGTGCAACAGATGGGGACCCGTCGCGACACGCTGAGGGAGCGACCATGCGCGCACTCGACATCATGACGCCGTCCGTCGTCACCGCCACACCGGACATGACGATCCACGACGCGGCAAGACTGTTCGTCGATAATCGTATCAGCGGCATGCCGGTCGTCGACGCGAACGGACAGGTCGTCGGCATCGTCAGCCAGGGCGACCTGCTGCATCGCGTGGAGACCGGCACCTGCCGCGGAAAGCGCGCGTGGTGGCTCGAACTCCTTTTGTCGTCGCCCCGCGAGCAGGCTGCGAGGTATGTGAAGGAGCACGGGCATGTCGTCGGCGACGTAATGTGCGACCAGGTGATTTCGATTTCCGAGGACATGCTGCTCCAGCAGATCGCGGACCTCATGGAGCGCCGGCATCTCAAACGCGTGCCGGTGCTGAAGGACGGCAAGCTGGTCGGAATCGTGAGCCGCTCGAACCTGATCCGCGCACTCGCGAGCGTCGCGCTGGCCGCGGACTCGGCTTCGCACGACGATGTGAGCCTGCGCGACGCGATAGTCCTGGAAATGCACGGGCAGCCCTGGGGGTTGCCGAAACAAGGCGTCCTCGTCAAGGACGGCGTCGCGCATCTATGGGGCGTGATCGAGTCCGAGGAGGAAAAGCGCGCGATCCGCATCGCGGCCGAGGGCGTGCCCGGCGTCAAGCACGTGGAGAGTCACTTGGTGTTTCCGAGCGTGATGCCGTCGCTATAGTCCGCAGGTGGTCGCAAGACGCGTGCAGGGCCGTTCGACCAGGAGCTGCGCCGGCTCGTCGACGCCGAAGGCGTGTGGGCCCATTGCATCGGGATGGCCGACGCGATGAACGGTGCGAGTTGGCCGGCCGCTTGCGACATAGGCTCAATGGCGCGTGGCGGTGCTCGAGATCGCGCGTGCCGGACGCGAGCAACGAATGCGGCGAGCGGCTCGCGCGATCACGCAAAAACAGCGCGACCGCCTGTACATCGTCACCGACAGCGAATGTGTTCGTCGCGCTCGCGACGAACTGGCCCCGCCATGTTCGGCAGAGACAGGCCTGTTTCGGTCATTCATCGGAACGCGCTAAGATAGCCGCTCATTTACTGCATGCGTTAGACCAGTATGGACGATGAAGGGAACGTCCGTTGTACTCCGAGAGCCGTCGTAATTCTGTTCCCGTTTGGAACGGCAGTTCCGGGTCGGCTACGGAAGTTCGGTGGAGGTCGGTGGCCAGCATCGTAGGGCGGTGGTTATTTGTTTCAGTGCGACCCGCTTCCGCCGTTAGGTCCGACGTTGTCCTGATGGCCAAAGCCTCCGTTCGAGCATCGGCTGTCGGTATGGACGGCTCGTGTAGACTGCGCCGATGTCCAAACAGATAGACTACCTCAGCTCCATCCTTCCTCTTAGGCTCCGGCGCGTGTCAATCCCTGTGGTCGACGCGCCTCCACCAACGCCTGATGGTTTTGGCAAGCTTGTAGCAGACCCGAGCGAGGCGCGATCGGGAGAGCACGTGAAAAGGGATGAGTTTCTGGAACGACCGCTGACTGAAACGGAAATAGAGGTGCTCGCTGATTGCCTGATCCGCGACCCCGCTCCGGAAGAGGCGATGAATGTCTCGGTGAATTCTCGATCCAGCGAATTCGACATCGCGACGACTGCGCTCGCCAGCAATGGCTGGTGTGTCGTGCCGAACTTTTTGTCGCGGACCCAGACGCAGGCCTTGTCGACCGAATGCATGGACATGCACGACGCGCAGCTGTTGACGCCAGCCCGTGTAGGGGCCGATCGCGCTGCCACGCTTTTGCGCGGCGATAGCACGCGCTGGTTCCAACCTGAGGCGCTGAGCACGCGGCAGCAGGCGTTCGCCGATCGCATCGAAGCGCTACGGATCGCGCTCAACCGCGACCTGTTTCTCGGCCTGGTTGATAGCGAATCGCACTACGCGGTATATCGGCCAGGCGCCGGATATGCACGCCACCTCGACTGCCTGCGTAACAACGACAGTCGCGTGATCTCCGCCGTGTTCTACCTCAACGAAGGGTGGCGGGACACCGAGGGCGGCGCACTGCGGCTCTACCTTGCCGATCAGTCGCATCACGACATCTTTCCGCGCGCAGGAACGCTGCTGTTGTTTCTTTCGGCACAGTTTGAACACGAGGTGCTGCCCGCCACGCGCGATCGCATGAGCATCGCATGCTGGATGATGCAGCGGGTGCACGCCGAGGCGCGTGCGCAGCTGTGACTAACGTTCGTGATCGCGACCTTGCGGATCAGGTTGACAATCAGTCGTTGGATTTCGCGAGTGCCCATATCGGCACGCTGCCAATGGGGCACGCGCGAAGCCAACGCAGGGTCACGACATTGCGCAACTGTCGATAGCTACGGTGCGGGGAACCGTCTACGACGGAAACTTGCCATGTACTGATTTGCGACGACCCGATCGATCCCAAGTGTCCGCTGCCGTGGACGAGGCGACGTTCGGGTGTCCGTTGAATGCATTGGACGAATGGCTGAAGGTGGCCGTACTGCACCGGATGTTGACCGGCTCAGTTCGACCCCAAGGGGACATTTGTTCTTCTACAAAGCGGCCGTTCATCTGTTGCCATCGACGCTGCTGCAATGCCTGGCCAATTCGATCGCTTCCGATCCGAGTGCCCGGCGTAAGTGCTCGAGTCGCGGGCGACTATCACCGCACGAACTGGACGCGCTCCGCGTTTTCAATGTCTTCCATACATCGCTGGCCGAATGGCTGCATCAGGATGCCGCGCTTGAAGTCGGTCATAAAGGATTGACCTTCTTTTCGCGCTTGCGCATGTTCTTTCCACATGAATCCGTGGATCAGCCTGAACGGTTGCGTCCTGTAATACACGAACATTTCGAGTGGCACATCAAGTCCTGGTACCCAACCCTCGATCAACAAAATGTCCAATTTTGTGCCGTCGTTCTGAGTGATCGTCCCTTCGCGACCGGACGACCATCCGGAGCCGCCGACAGTCTGTTCTCGTGCTGATCGCGAATTTGCAACGGCTTCGTGCTGAGTCGCTGCGGGATAGGGGACCGGTGTGGGCGTCCCATTATCCCAGTAGACAACGTACGGAACCGTTAGCTCGCCCGGTGCAAGAAGGTGCTGAACATTGATCCCGTGACTGAACGCGTACCCCATGTAGAGGGCCAAGTGCTTTTCATTCATGGCGGAATTCCGCCGTTTGATGCCGAAAACATCGCCGAATCTGATCACGTATACCTCGCATCATGCTCAATCGCCAGATTGAAAATCATCTAGCAGACCTCCACCGTGCCCTAGAGCGCCTCTGCGCGCTTTCCGCCGATATGCAAGGCGATCACGCCGACCGCCATCGCGACGAGGGCGCGCGAGAACCAGATCTTGAACGGGGTCGGAAGATCGAAAACGTCGAATGCTTGAATCAGGCTGTAAAGTCCGAAGCAGATCGACACGATGCCGAGCGCGAGAAGGGAGACGACGAGCATCTCTGGCGCCGACCGACGACGCACATCATTTACTTCTTCTGGAGGCTTTGCTGTCGCAGATGGCTCGTGACGCCGCTTACAACCCGGCCTCATATACTTAGCTTCCGCAACTGCGGGCCGCGACTGAAAGCTGAACCGCTCGTGTCATCCGCAAGCTTGCCGACTTGAACAAACTGTTCCATGAGGCACAGCACAAAGCAGAGAATCATGACGCACCGGACCGTCGAGAAGAATGCACTTTTCCCTGGCACGACGATGTTCACGACGGCCACCCTGTTGTGGGCGACAACGCCTTGTGCGACGGTGGATCGTGAACTCGGCCCCTGCAGTGCGGCGGGAATGCCCTGAATGAAACGAGTGATGGCGAGCGAGCCGACGAATGCGCAAGCCACATGTAAAGAGATCAACCAAGGTGGCTGCGGATATTCCGGACTGTCGAGTGCCAGGTTCAGGCACGCCACGATACCGGCACACGCTGCGCTCAAGGCGAACGCCAGCAGCCATGATTTGAATCGCAGGGTCATGAGTTTCGGCTTCAATGAAAGGAGGCTCGACTTCCATATCGGCAAACAGTGGAAATTCTTGAGTGATCCGCACGCTGCACGCGACGCTTCCGGCCGATGCACGACTAGTAGTTCAATCGTCGGGGGTGAAGCGCGCGATCAAAAAAAGCGTGCAAATGTCGCGCAATTTCAACTGGTGGTTAGCGATTTAGACCGCGAAGTCGAGCGTCCCAAATTGGCCGAACGTCGCATGGCCGCGATCGGCAGCATGTGGCTAGTTGGTGACGTTTTCGCGTATCGATTTTGGGTCTGTCGGTTCCCAGTATCCGCCACTGCCGTGATACGTTTCTGCGTGTAACCAGAACTTCTCCTCGCAATGCAGGCAGCGAAAATGGTACTCGACGTAGTCGTCCCATGCTGCGCCTTTCGCGAGTTCGATAAATGAGACGGAGACCCAAGGGCTGTCGGGCAGCACCTCTACAAGTGTTTTATCGGCGATGTTCTCCGCGGCGATTTGTATCGCTTTGCGTAGCTCGCGAGGATGTCTGATTGCGTAGCGAACGCAAAGGTCCGCACATCGATCACATGCCACAGAAGAAGGCTCCGTCGGGATTTTGCTACGTTTAGCGGGGTAGTCTGTCGGTATCGGTGAAGGCGATGAACGGGATTGTCGGCGATCTGGGTGACCATGTCGAATGACCGTTCGTGGCCGAACCCGGTCTAGCGCGCTGCGCCGCGCTAGACTAGCTGTTTGCACATATGCTCCTCGTCATAAAAACGATCTCCAACCTTCATCGCGCGTGGCTCCAAGCCGAACGTCTGAAAGCCATGCGACGCGTAAAGCCTCTTTGCTGGCAGGTTTTCCGCATTGACGCAAAGCATCAACTGGATTGTCTCCCACTCGTTGGACGCGTGAACTGTCGCTGCCGACAAAAGCGTTTGTGCGATTCCTCGTCCACGGTATGAAGGGCTGACGAACACGCCCCAAATCGTGGCCTTGTGGTTCACCTGGCACAGCGGTTCTCGACGGACGCCCGTGATGGCGACCAGCGTCCCGCCGTCAAATGCACCGAAGACAGCCTGTGTTGGTGTTGGACGAATGCGGGCCGCGATCTCCTCTATCGAGCGCGCCATTTCCTCCTGCCGGGTGGGCCATATGGATGTGGGGGAATTGTCGACGGCGAGAAGACGCAATGCTTTGAATCGCTCGGCGTCGTGGGGATCCAGGAGGCGGACAGTGACCATGCGAACTAAGGGGATGACCAAAGAATGCTTACCGTAATCGAAATCAACAACGCCGCGCAAGTTTTGACTCTCGGGTGCCTTTAGCCCACGCCCATTATTTAAGTCGTCGACAATCTGGACGCGCATGACCGAGGTTCGCTTTTGGCCGAACACGCTCCGAACCGGAACCAAAAAAACTGGGCCCGCAGCAGCGAACCGCATTCGGCATGTCTACACCGTACAGACTCTCATAGCCGCCAGGTTCGGCCGCTCAACACCACCTCAAATTAATTTGAACCGGATAGACTCTCGTAGCGCTTTTGCCGCCGTAAGCCCTTTTTAGGAGTGCATGCATGGTTACCGGCGAAATCCAGTCGGTCATCCAGCGGACCGAGGAGTACGTGGCACTGTGGAAGCACCTCGCAGAGCTGGCCAGATTGCAGCAAAAGGCGGGTGGACACTGGCAGGCCATGCTTGGTTGGCCGGGCTTCTTTCCCTTTCATTCCCAGTTCGCACCGGCAAGTTTGAGCCAGAACATCAACCCATGGAATATTTCGCTTTTTCAGGTAATCAGCGGGACGCGGGGCAACCCGCAAACCGAGGTTGAAATCCTGACCAAGGTTGCAAGCTACGGCAGCCAGTTGGGAACGGTTATCGATGCCTTGATGGTTGTCATGCCTGACCAGGAAAAGCGCAAGGCGCTCAACGATGAAGATCGCGACGCGGTAGTGAAGCTGGAGCATCTGGCCGGCGAGATCAAGGGTATCAAAAAGGGTTGAGGCCTGGCGGGAGCATGGAACTATCTCAGCTCATCAGCCAGTTACCTGGAATACTGCGGGCACACCCCGGGTGTTATTTGAATCTGAAGGGTTGCTCTTGAAGCAGGTAATCGGCGGTAGTCGACCCTGAGCCGTCACCGGCATGGCAGTGCGACAACCGCTCTAACTCGCGCATCCTAACGTGAGTCATTTCCCAGGAACAATCTACGGAGATTCGCGGAGATGCGTGCCTGTCACGGGTGATAGACTCGGTTGCGCACCTCGGTGCGTTGCTAACCGAACAACAACGTCGCTATCTATCCGGAGCCATCGCATGATCAATGAACGACATACGGTCACCCGCGCCAACCCCTTGTCCGCAGACGGGCTGTGGATTCCAGAGGGGCCGGGTAAGTGGTCGCGGCCGCTGCGTTTCCTGAAAGATGATCGCGGCTGGGTGGAACTGATGCGTCTGGCGCCAGGTATCAAGCTTGGCCTGCACCGTCATACCGGCGAAGTGCACGCCTTCAACCTTGAAGGGCAGCGCCGCCTCTGTACTGGCGAAACTGTCGAACCCGGTGACTACGTGCACGAGTCTACCGGCAACGTCGACTGGTGGGAGGCGGTCGGTGACGAACCGCTGGTCGTGATGGTGGTGGTGATGGGCACGGTCGAGTATCTTGGTCACGATGGTGAGGTCAAACGCCGCATCACAACCGCCGATCGCCTTGCCGACTATCAGCGGTATTGCAGCGAGGCGGGCATCGAGCCGCAGGATCTGCTCGAGCGCTGAGCGCGGCGCCCCAGCCTGCAGATGCAGGCGCTCATGCCCTCCCTGGATGAGATGGCGCTGAGCGTTGACTCGGACACCGCTTCATTATCAAGGGGCTCAAAAGATGACGGAGTGCATCGCGGTCAATCCGCAAACAGTCCCGATCAACCCCTAAGGAAAGTCTGCAAAAGTCCTGGCATTGACGTGAGCGTGGACTATCCTGGGAGCAGGAGAATTTAAGGGGTGACGTGATGGCACAACTTGGCCTTGGTCTGGATCTGTCAACGAAACGCACGCGCAAGCGGGAATTTCTCGAAGAGATGAGGCGCGTGGTGCC
>NZ_JBNPVS010000056.1:0-65803 GCF_050434225.1 Paraburkholderia sp. GAS32
GCCGCCGCAAAGAAAGATAAGCAAAGAAAGCGGCTCAAACCACTCCTGCTAAGTGGGCACCGTGGTTTGCATAGGGTAGTGGTGCATCTGGAATCTGGGTTCGTGCACCGGCATGCGCTTGTGACAAGGGTGTCATTCTTCCGGCGGCGCTGCGCGCGCCGAAGAGTACTTCTAAAACCGGTCGCTGCTGTTTTGTTTTCTGAAACCCATCGCCGCGGTTTTGTTAATAGCCGCCCTTCGTCGGTGTTGCCGTTGGTGCTGTCCTTTTATATGAGGCCGCCAGATCTGCTGCTGCCCGGCTCAATAGACCCGTGTCTGTTCCCACCGCCACAAACGTCGCGCCTGCCGCCAGATATTCGGCGGTAATCCCCGCGTCCGGCGCTAGCACGCCCGCCGCCTTGCCGACGTCCCGCACCTTCCTGATGCCATTGCATATCGCCTCACGTACGCTCGCGTCGCCTGGCTTACCCAGCAAGCCCATCGACGCGCTCAGGTCCGCGGGTCCGAAAAATACGCCGTCAATGCCTTCCACCGCCGCAATAGCCGAAAGATTATCCATGCCTTGCACGGTTTCTACCTGGACCAGTACGCACAACTCCTGCGACGCTGTGGTCAGGTAGTCCGGTATCCGGTTCCAGCGCGATGCCCGCGCCAATGCGCTCCCCACGCCGCGAATGCCATGCGGTGGGTAGCGCGTTGCCGCGACTGCGTCCGCAGCTTGCTCCGCCGTGTCGATCATCGGGAGCAGTAAGGTTTGGGCGCCTATGTCGAGCAATTGCTTGATCAATGCGCTGTCGCTTCGTACGGGACGTACCACCGGATGCGATGCGTAGGCAGCTACCGCCTGCAATTGCGCCAGCGTGCTGCGGATATCGTTCGGTGCGTGCTCGTTGTCAATCAACAACCAATCGAAGCCGGCCGTGGCCAGCAACTCAGTCACGTACGCATCGGCAAGCGCCGCCCATAAGCCGAATTGCGGCTTGCCCTCTGCTAGCGCACGCTTGAATGTGTTTTGCGGTAGAGACATGTCGGCACACTCAAATGAAATTCAAACCAATGCCGCCCAGCGGGCCATAGTCGACGTGGAAGGTGTCGCCCGCTCTTGCCGGGATCGGGCTCGTGAAGGAGCCGCTCAGAATTACGTCGTTCGCGTTCAGGATTTCGTCGTATGGAGCGATCTTGTTGGCGAGCCATGCGACGCCCGTCGCGGGGTGGTTCAGTACCGCGGCCGCGAGGCCGCTTTCTTCCACGGCGCCGTTCTTATAGAGCAATGCGCCAACCCAGCGGAGGTCGACGTCCAGCGGACGCACCGGTCGGCCGCCCAGTACGATGCCGGCATTCGCCGCGAAGTCGGAGATGGTGTCGTAGACCTTGCGCGGCGCCTTCGTCTCGCGGTCGAATTGTTCGATGCGGGCGTCGATAATCTCCACGGCCGGGGTCACGTAGGCCGTGGCGTCCAGAACATCGAAGAGTGTGACGCCAGGGCCCTTCAAGGGCTTGCTCAATACGAAGGCCAGTTCGACTTCCACGCGCGGTGCAATGAAGCGGTCGGCGCGGATGTCCTGGCCGCCTTCGATGAACATGCTGTCGAGCAACGGCGCGTAGTCGGGTTCGTCAATCTGTGACGAACGCTGCATCGCGCGTGACGTCAGGCCGATTTTGCGCCCCTTGATTACATGGCCTTCGGCCAGTTTGAGCTTTACCCACTCGCGTTGGATCGCGTAACCGTCCTGTACGGTCATGTCGGGATACTTCGCCGAGAAGTGGCGCAGTTGGGTGCGCGTTTTCTCGGCGTTGTCGAGTTGCGCCGCAAGCTCGCGGATTGTCTGTTCGTCTAGCATGATAGATTCTCTATGAGCGGCTGCTAGGCCCAGCTAGCGGGTCGGAATGTTCGGCCGAAGCGTCAAGCCCGGGTCTCAAGCCTCAAGCCTCAAGCCCAGGTCTCGGGCCTAGGCTCCAGGCTCCAGGCTCCAGGCCGGGTCTCAGGCCTTAAGCCGCGCGTGCAAATTGTTGTGTTTCCACGTGCCGGATTCGCTGAATTCATTGATCTCCAGCGACAACGCCAGTCCCTGTTTTTCAAACTCTGCGGCGAAGTGCTGTTTGATCGCTTCAAACAGTGCGTCGCCGGTCGCTTTTTTGGTGGCGTCCGAGCGGCCCGCGGCGATCTTCAGGTTCGCATGCAGGAAGGCGGCGTCGGGTCGGCCGTCGGCGATGCAGTACTGGTCGCAGCGCAAGGCGCGCACGCGGATGCCGCCGAGCGGAAAAACGCGTTGCTCGTTGTCGCGCTGCGCGTCAAGGCAAGCCGCGAGTGAGGTGCAAAGCTGTCCGATGCTTGCTTCATCAGCAAGATTGGCGCTGTATTCGAGTGTCAAATGGGGCACGGTAAGCTCCTTTCTCAGGACTCAAGCGGGCAGGGGCGTCACGGGGAAGATCGCATTGATCTGGCCAGTGCCCGAACTCCCGAAATACGGGGTGACGACTTCAACCTTGCCGTCGTAACGATCCCAACCCAGTGCACCGAGCAGCATCGCGGTGTCGTGCATGCCGCCTTCGCCCCAGCACTTCTCGTTATAGAGTGGCAACATCTCGCAGAAAGTTTTCCAGTCGCCAGCCTCCCACAACTCGACCACCCGGCGGTCCATCTGTTCGAGAAATGGGCTCCACACCTTGTGCATGAACTGCTCGGCTGTGCCGTTGGTGGCGAAGTGGTGGCTCAGCGATCCGCTCGCCAGAATCGCCACGGTGCCGTCGTAACGGCCCTCGATGGCCTTGCGTACGGCGAGGCCGAAGCGCGCGCTCGTTTCGAGGTCGTGCCACATGCACCAGCCAGCTACCGATACGGTCTTGAAGTGCTGGTCGCTGTTCATATAGCG
This sequence comes from Paraburkholderia sp. GAS32, assembly GCF_050434225.1. Classification (NCBI taxonomy): domain Bacteria; kingdom Pseudomonadati; phylum Pseudomonadota; class Betaproteobacteria; order Burkholderiales; family Burkholderiaceae; genus Paraburkholderia; species Paraburkholderia sp. GAS32. The sequence continues at coordinate 2,874 of NZ_JBNPVS010000056.1, forward strand.
CATCGGCACCAGCGTGCCGTACTCGAGTTCGAGCGTGGTCTCGCTGTGGGCGCGGCTCTTCACGCCCATTTCGTTGGCGACTTCCGCGATCAGATCGCCGAGACCGACATTGCCGGGATACGCGTACGGCATGTTCTTGATGAAATGCGGCAGTTCGTTGCTCGTATAGACGCCTTCGAACTTCGGCGCGCAATTGATGTGGTATTCGCTGTTCACCAGCCAATGCACGTCGAAGACGACGATCGTATCCACACCCAATTCACGGCAACGCCGGCCGATTTCATGGTGGCCGTCGATTGCCGGCTGGCGGCAGCCCTTATGCGGGCCGTCGAGTTCGGATAGATATAACGACGGGACGTGAGTGACTTTTGCTGCCAACGCGAGTTTGCCCATCGCGGTCTCCTGTTCTGTGTGGCGCGAGGCGTGATGCCCTCGCGCGCAAATGACCCGCGTTTCAGACGCCCCAGCGCGGAATGTGATGGGAGCCGAGCGATACGCACACGTTTTTCGGTTCGAGGAACACTTCATAGCTCCACGTACCGCCTTCGCGGCCGACGCCCGATGCCTTGGTGCCGCCGAACGGCTGGCGCAGATCGCGCACGTTCTGGCTGTTGACGAAGCACATGCCTGCTTCCACAGCCGCGGCGACGCGGAGCGCGCGGCCGGTGCTCTCGGTCCAGATGTAGCTCGACAGGCCGTAGGAGATGTCGTTGGCGAGTTTGATTGCGTCGGCTTCGTCGTCGAACGGAATCAGGCAGGCGACCGGGCCGAAAATTTCTTCCTGCGCGATTCGCATGCGGTTGTCGACGTCGACGAATACCGTCGGCTGCACGAAGTTGCCTTTGCGCATGGATTCGGGCAAGTCGGGCGCATCGAGTCCGCCGCACGCGAGCGTGGCGCCTTCCTTCGGACCCAGTTCGATGTAGCTGCGCACCTTGGCCAGATGCCCCTGGCTGATCATCGGGCCGACGATCGTGCTGTCGGCCAGCGGATCGCCCACCGTCAAACGTTTTGCGCGTTCGATGAAACGCTCGGCAAAGCGAGCATAAATCGAGCGCTGCACCAGAATGCGCGAACCCGCCGTGCAGCGTTCGCCGTTGTTCGAGAAGATCATGAACACGGCGGCATCGAGCGCGCGTTCGAAATCGGCGTCGTCGAAAATCACGAAGGGTGACTTGCCGCCCAGTTCCATCGAAAACTTCTTCAGGCCGGCCGTTTGCACGATGCGGTTGCCGGTTGCCGTCGATCCGGTGAACGACACTGCGTGCACATCCGGGTGCGCCACCAGCGGTTCGCCGGTGTCCTTGCCAAAGCCGTGCACGACGTTCAGCACGCCGGCGGGAATTCCGGCTTCGAGCGCGAGATTGCCGAGCATCGAGGCGGTCAGCGGCGACAGTTCGCTCATCTTCAACACGGCGGTATTGCCGAACGCGAGGCAGGGTGCGACTTTCCACGTTGCCGTCATGAACGGTACGTTCCACGGCGAAATCAGTGCGCAGACGCCGACCGGATGGAACAGCGTGTAGTTCAGATGCGTATCGGTGGGATACGTGTGGCCGTCGACGCGTGTGCACATCTCCGCGAAATAGCTGAAGTTGTCGGCGGCGCGCGGCACGAGCTGCTTGCGCGTCTGCGAGATCGTTTGACCGGTGTCCTTCGTCTCGGTCTCGGAGATGTCCGGCACGTTCTTCGCGATCAACTCGCCGAGCTTGCGGATGATTTTTGCGCGTTCCGCTGCGGGCTTGCCGGCCCATGCCGGAAACGCCTCTTTGGCCGCACGCACGGCGGCGTCGACTTCTTCCGCTCCGCCGCGCGCCACTTGCGCGAGCACCTCTTGCGTTGCCGGATTGACGGTCTCGAAGTAGTCTTTTGCGGCGCTCGATTTGCCGTTGATCAGATGTTCGATTCGCATTGTCTTGTCCTTTCTCTTTAGCTGTCGATCGGGGTTAGCGCTTTAGTCTTACTCCGATCCCATGCAAAGCAGTCGATCAGGCGCGGCCAAAGTCCGCGTCGGATGCAATCGTATTGACGAGACGGCCAAGGCCGTCGATTTCGCAGACCACTTCGTCGCCCGCATTGACGTTGACGATGCCTTCCGGCGTGCCGGTCAGAATCACGTTGCCGGGTGCGAGGGTCATGAAGCTGCTCAGGTATTCGATCAACGCCGGGATACCGGTGACGAGATCGCGCGTGTTGCCGTGTTGCTGCCGCGTGCCGTTCACGAAGGTGCGCAATTCGAGTTGCGTGACGTCTTCAACATCGGCGGCATCGACGAACCAGGGGCCGAGCACCGTGCCGCCGTCGCGATTCTTCACGCGCAGGTTGGGGCGGTAGTAGTTTTCCAGGTAGTCGCGGATCGCGTAGTCGTTGGCGATCATGTAGCCGGCCACATGCTGCATGGCGTCGTCGCGCTTGACGTTCTGCGCGGTTTGGCCGATGACCACCGCCAGCTCGCACTCGTAGTGCATGAAGGTGACGTCGCCGGGGCGGCGCGTGAAGCCGCGGTGACCGATGACCGCGCCCGGACCCTTGAGAAAGACCAGCGGCTCTTCCTGCTTGTTGAACTGCAATTCCTTCGCGTGCTCCGCGTAGTTCAAGCCAAGCGCGAAGATCGTGCCGACCTCGATCGGCGCGAGCCACACCACTTCATCCTCACGACGCACGCGGCCGTCGGCGAGGCGCACGCCGTTGGCGTCCGGATAGGCTTCGTGAATCGCTCCTGCATACGCAACACGGCCGCGCATCATTGCTGTTCTCCATCTTGTTCTGCTGCACCGACAAACGACACCTCGAGCGGCGGCAATCCGCCAATCGATAGCGTGGCCGTGTCGCCGAAATGGGCAACTGGCGAACCATGAGGCACGCCGAGCGTAATGACATCGCCGGCACTCAGTGTCATGAAATCGGTTACGTCCGCAAGCAATTGCGCCACGTTGCGTACCGACGACGCAGTATTCGCAGTGAAGACCTCGCGTTCTGGAAGCGAAACCGTGATCGCCAGATTGTCCGGCGCAGCAATATGACGCGCTGCAACCACCGCCGGTCCGATCACGCAAAAACCGTCGCGCGCCCGGAACCGTACCGAAGGCCGGTACACGCTCCTATGCGGCACGCTCAGATCGGCGACCAGTGTGTAGCCGGCGATGTAGTCGAACGCTTGATCCGCGCTAACGCGTGTTGTAGTGCGACCGATCACGATACCCAGCGAAGCGCCAACTTCCACGCCCAATGCATCGTCAGGCACGACGACTCGTGCGCGATGACCGGCGAGTGTATTGCGCGGCTTCAGATAGAGAATCGGCGCCTTGGGCGGGGCCTTGTAGGGCGCGGCATGCGCCGCCTCGCCCAAGGCCTCCAAAGCGGCCCGGTCGTTCAGCAAGGTTCCATAAACTGCGCCGGAAACCGGCGCACGGCAGGCAATGCCGCGTGCGAGCAGCGCGGCAACGGTGTGCGCATCCACGTCGCGAGGCAGCGCGTCGCCTTCCGGATGCAGCAGGTGATCGGCAAGTGCAAACATAAATTAGCTGTCTCTCGGCAAAAACACTAACATGTTAGTAGTATTGCGCTTGATATCATCCACGGTCAATAGCCTGTCGGCCGATCGCGGGTTTTCCCTTAAGCTTCGACAGTTGCTTTTAACTTATCCGCCATGTCCGCATCCGCTTCTACCCGAGTTTTGCACCGCAACCTGCCGATGTTGTTGCTGCGCGCCAGAGAAAAAATGATGGAGCGTTTCCGGCCATTGATTACCGCGCACGGACTGACCGAGCAGCAATGGCGCGTGATTCGCGCGCTCAATGAGCACGGGCCGATGGAGCCGCGTCACATCTCCGATATCTGCACGATTTCGAGCCCGAGCATGGCGGGTGTGCTCGCGCGCATGGAGAGCATGGAACTGGTGACCAAGGAGCGTTTCGCGGAAGACCAGCGCCGCGTGCTGGTGTCGCTCACCGAGACGAGCGTGGACCTGGTGCGCGTGATCTCGAAGGATCTCGAGGCGCACTATCGCGAGCTGGAGCGCAAGGTCGGGCCGGAAATCGTCGAGCGCGTGTATCGCGCGGTCGACGATCTGCTTGCCGGCCTCGAAGAAGAGGATGAGTGAAGCGGAGGCTCAATCGCCCTGGTTGGGCGCCGAGGGGTTTGTGGCAGCGTTCTCTCTCAACCCGCGAGGCCATGGAATCTGGCTTTTGTCGTGCATGCCGAGCTTTTTGTAAGCGCAGCGCAGATAGTCGCGCACGGTGGCACCGTGCCGCGGTTTGACCCGCTCCTCACCACCCTTGAAAGCGCCGCCACTCGACGCTGTCGCCATTCGCCGAAACCGCGTGATACTCGGGGAACTGTGCGCCGGTCGCGCATGCATGATTCGGCAGGATGCGCAGCTTCATCCCGATCGGAAAGCGCTGCGCGATGTCGTCGGCATGCGCGCCTTCTTCCGATGACGACAGAATCCCATGCTCCTGATTGGCGCCGCTCACCACATAACCGCCAAGCGGTGTTCCGTTCAGCAGACATGGCTGGCCGTAGCCAAAATCGTGCGACTGCTTCGAGGTGCCACGATCCCGGCTCATCGCCATCCAGCCGGCGTCGAGAATCGCCCAGCCTTTATCCTCCTGATGCCCGATTACGGTGGCGAGCACGCTGAGCGCGATATCTTCAAGCGCGCACACGCCTACGTTGTGCATCACCAGATCGAAGAAAACGTAGACCCCGGCTCGCACTTCGGTTACGCCATCCAGTTGCCCGGCGGCCAGCGCCGTGGGCGTCGACCCGACGCTGACGGCTGGGCACGGAATGCCTGCGTCGCGCAGCCGTTGCGCCGCGCGCACGCAGCCGGCGCGTTCCTGCTCCGCCAGCGCGGCGAGCGCCTCCGGCGTATGAAGCTCGTAGCTGGAACCCGCGTGGGTCATCACGCCGCCCACCTTGACGCCGTTCTCATGCAGAATCCGGCCGACTTCGAGCAGCGTGTCCTGTTCCGGCGTAATCCCCGAGCGGTGGCCATCCGTGTCCACCTCGATCCACACCTCAAAGGATTCGCCGTGCTGGTCCGCGAACGCGGCGATGGCCGAGGCGGCGGTCGGATTGTCGACCACCAGTTTCAGATCGCAACCCTGGCGGCGCAGCGCCAACGCTCGCGGCAGTTTTGAAGGCGCGATGCTGACCGCGTAGAGAATATCGCTGACGCCGGCCGCGAAGAAGGCCTCCGCCTCTTTGAGGGTCGAGACCGTGATGCCGCGCGCACCGGCGGCGATTTGCGCACGGACCACGTCGACGCATTTGGTGGTCTTGACGTGCGGACGGAATGCGACCCCCAGTGTGTTCATATGTCCCTGCATTCTCGCGATGTTCTTCTGCATCCGGGGGATGTCGATCAGCGCGGCAGGGGTGTCGATGTGCTCGAGTTTCATGGTTTCACCGGGGAATGGAGTGGCTTTCGGTCTGGCCGAACCGGCTGAGCCATGGGATCAGCGAGTCGAGCGTGGGCGCTTCGATGTCGGGCGGCTGTGCTGCCGCCACCAGCGGCAGACCTACGCGGTTGTGCCAGTATGTCCTCAACCCGACCGCGGCTGTGCCGAACATGTCGTAGCTGGAACCGGCCACGAACGCGGCCTCATGGGCACCCACGCCAAGTTTGCCGAGCGCGAGCCGGTAAGGCAACGGGTCCGGCTTGTACATGCCGGCTTCTTCAGCGGTGACGATAGCGTCCCAGTGGATCGGGAAAAGCCCGGCAGCCTGCGTGCCGAGGCGGATCGAGCAGTTGGTGACGATCGCCAGTTTGCAATGCGGGCTGAGCGCCTGCAAGGCGTCGAGAGCGCCACTCCAGGGGGCAAGTTTCAGCCAGTCGGTTTCGAGCGCGAGCGCGGCGGATTCAGGCAATCCAACTTCAGCCGCCGCCTCGCGCACCAATTGTTCGTACGCAACGTAGCGGCCGCAGCCGTAGGTCAGGCGCAAATAGGCGGCGCGCCACGCACGGCCTAGCTGTTCGGAGCCCGCGGCGTGATTCCATGACGTCCACGAATCGAGCAGGGCGGTCAGGAGGTCGAAGAGGACGGCCTTGGGGTAGGCGGTCGGAGTCGATACGGAGGTCATGATTTAACCGGCGAGGAACGGTGAGCCGATTATAAAGTTTCATTGCTCGCGTGGAGTTCAGCCAAGGTAACTCTAAAATTCAGTTTGAATGAATCTGTCATTAGCGGCGTGATTCGCCACGTTTCGCGCGTTATCTTCTCCACGGCGGCTGCGGCCTGAATCTACCTTGCAGGTACTGCATGAAATGCCGCGTACGAGCGGGCATTCCCGTTCGCTGATGCGTGAGCGCGATCACGTCGGCGTCTGGTGCCTTCCAGCCTTGCAGCAACCGTACGAGTCTTCCCCTCGCGATGTCCTCGGCCACGTCCCATTCGGAGCGCAGGATCACGCCGCGGCCTTCGCAAGCCCACTGGCGGATCACGTCGCCGTCGTTGCAACTCAAATGCGGAGAAACGCGCACGCTGCGGCGCGTGCGGCCCTTGCTGAACTGCCACAGCGAGACGTCCTCGTTGTTCTCGCGCAGCACGATGCACGGCAGCTTGCTCAACGCTTCCGGTGACTCCGGCTGACCAATACGTTTGAGCAGCGCAGGTGCGGCGCACGCGAAGCGCGCATTCGGTGCGATCGCATAACCGACCAGATTCGATACCGGCAAATCGCCGATATGCACGACGATGTCGAAGCGGTCCATCGTTTCGGTCAATGGCTGGTCGGACAGTGTGAGCGCCACGTCGATATCCGGGTTTTGCTGCTGGAAGTCGGCGATGGCGGGCGCCAGGTGGCGGCGGCCGAATCCCAGCGGCGCATTGATTTTCAGCGTGCCGACCAGACCGCCCCGGCGTGTCTGCAGGTCTTCGAACAGCGAGTCGAACTGCTGGACCAGTTCGGCGCCGCGTTCGCATAGGAGCACGCCCTCTTCCGTGAACTGCAAACGGCGCGCCGTGCGGTTCACCAACTGCGTGTCCAGTTTCTTTTCGAGCTGCTGCAGGCGCTGGGTCACCGCCGAGGGCGACAGCCCCAGTCTTCGCGCCGCGGCGATCAGGCTGCCACTTTCGCGGATGGCCAGCAGAAACCGGATATCGGCCGAGTCGTTCATAGCGGCAACTTTTGAGTTCGGAGTCTGGCAGCTTAAAGCGTTTGGATGCGCTGTTCCAGTGCGTCACAAGACGTTCTTGCAAGGTAGACTGATACCTCCGTAACGAAGTCGACAGCTTCACTCGCTAAAGTGGGCGATTGAGCGAGATGGGGCAGGCAGCACCTGCCGTCCGTCGAATCGTTGTTACTTCCATTTGAAGAGAAGTCCCATGCCGTTGTCACAAGGACCGAGTCCTGGCGTCGCCGCGCAACAAAGTGCCCTGAAACAGGGGGTATTTCTGCACACGGGCTGGCGCAGCGCAGGAACGTGGGTCTGGTCGCGTCTGCGCGCACTTGATTCCGTGACTGGATTCTATGAGCCGTTCAGCAACGTACTCGCCGATCTGAGCCTCGCCGACGTTTCCGCGTCCCGTCCTACGTTGACCTCTGGACACCCGCCGCTCGCCGCGCCATATTTCGAAGAATACCGGCCGTTCCTTCAGGAGGGCGCGCGTGGCGTAGCCGGATACAGGAAGCGCTTCGGCACCGATCGCTTTGCACCTGCACCCGATGCGGAATTCCCCGCCTTGCAGGCCTATCTGGCCAACCTGTGCGAACGCACCGCCGAGCACGGCAGCGTGCCCGTCTTCAAGTTTTGCCGTTCGTCGGGCCGGCTGCCGTGGCTCAAGCAAGCCTTCCCGCAGGTCATGCATGCAGCCGTGTTGCGAAATCCCGCATCGCAGTTCGCCTCGGGGTGGCTGCTTAATCAGCAATGGAGCAATCCGTTTTTCTTGGCCGCACCGTTTCGCGTGCTGGGCCTGAACCAGACGGAGCCCTTGGTCCGGCAGGCCATCGAAATCTGCGGCGTGAGCTTGCCGCCTGCCGTGCCTACTTCGGATGACGCTTACGCCATGGCGTGCGAGCAATACGCGCGCACGGCGGAAGGCAATAACGCGTATCGAGCCTTCGTTGCGCTATGGATTCTCTGTGCGTTGCGTATGGCCGACGGCGTTGATCTGATGATCGACGTCGACCGGCTGGGGCAGTCGCGTGACTATGCGGCCGGATTGCGCGCCGGGTTCGAGGCGCAGACCGGCCTGTCACCCGACTTCAGCAGCGCGCGCGATCTGGTTGAGGAAACGCGTCGCAGCGCGGCGCGCATGGCCGGGATCGACGGCCGGTCGATGCGAGCCGTTCATTCCGCGGCGCTGAAATTCCTCAAGGCGCAGAACGGCGCGGACGCAGACTTTATCGAGCTCATCCGCGAGAAGATGGTGCTGGCCAATGAATTGACCGAGCAATGGCGCTGAGTTGGGCGTCTTTGCCTGACGTTGCGCCGGCCCCACCGGCCAATACAGTTGCCTCGTGAAAAACAATACAGTGAGGCGCGGTTTTATTGTGCTGTATCGGGAATATGACCGGCGCCGTCGATACAGTTGGCGGGTCAACCCCTGCGGCCTATCCCGTACACGAGGAACGAAATGAATGCAGTGAACGAACAAGCGAAGTTGTCGGTGCAGCAGTTGGGGCATTACATCAGCGGTGCACCGGCTGCGTCGACCAGCGGCCGCTTCAAGGACGTGTTCAATCCCGCCACCGGCCAGGTGACCGGCTCGGTCGCGTTGGCATCGGTCGAGGAAGTGGACGCGGCGGTCAAGGCCGCCAAGGCTGCCTTTCCCGCCTGGAGCGAAACCGCGCCGATCAAGCGTGCCCGCATTCTGTTCAAGTTCAAGGAACTGCTGAACAAACACCACGACGAACTGGCGATGCTGATCACCCGCGAACACGGCAAGGTGTTCACGGACGCGCAAGGCGAGGTGGTGCGCGGCATCGAAGTGGTCGAGTTTGCTTGCGGCATTCCGAATCTGCTGAAGACCGATTTCACCGACCAGATCGGCGGCGGCATCGACAACTGGAATCTGCGTCAGGCACTGGGCGTAGTGGCGGGGATCACACCGTTCAATTTCCCGGTGATGGTGCCGATGTGGATGTTCCCGGTTGCGCTTGCCTGCGGCAACACGTTCGTGCTGAAGCCGTCGGAGCGTGACCCGTCGGCGTCGTTGCGCATTGCCGAACTGCTGAAGGAAGCCGGTTTGCCTGATGGCGTGTTCAACGTCGTGAACGGCGACAAGGTGGCCGTGGATGCGCTGATCGAACACCCGGACGTCGCGGCGCTGTCGTTTGTCGGGTCCACGCCGATCGCCGAATATATCTATACGGAAGCATCGAAGCGCGGCAAGCGCGTGCAGGCGCTCGGCGGCGCGAAGAATCATCTGGTGGTGATGCCGGACGCCGATCTGGACCAGGCGGTGGACGCCTTGATCGGCGCCGCGTACGGTTCGGCAGGCGAGCGCTGCATGGCGATCTCGGTCGCGGTGGCGGTGGGCAATGTCGCCGATGAACTGATCGAGCGCCTGGTGCCGCGCGTGAAGTCGCTGGTGATCAAGAACGGCGAGAACCTCGACGCTGAAATGGGCCCGTTGGTTACAGCCGAACATAAGGCCAAGGTGGCCGGCTATATCGACTCGGGTGTGGCGGAAGGCGCGAAGCTGATCGTCGATGGCCGCGCGCATCCGGTCACGAACGCAGACGGTTTCTTCATCGGCGGGACGCTGTTCGACCAGGTCGGTACGGAGATGAAGATCTACAAGGAAGAGATCTTCGGCCCGGTGCTGGCGGTGGTGCGCGTGCCCGATTTCGCGAGCGCGGTCGAGTTAATCAATGCGCACGAGTTTGGCAACGGCGTGTCGCTCTTTACGTCGGATGGTGGTGTGGCGCGCGCGTTTGGCCGGCAGATTCAGGTGGGCATGGTCGGCATAAATGTGCCGATTCCGGTGCCGATGGCATGGCACTCGTTCGGCGGCTGGAAGCGTTCGCTGTTCGGCGATCACCATGCATATGGCGAAGAAGGCGTGCGTTTTTATACGCGCTACAAGAGCATCATGCAGCGCTGGCCGGATAGCATCGCGAAGGGTGCCGAGTTCACGATGCCGGTGGCGAAGTAAGCAATAGAACAGTATTGCCGTAGTTCAAAAGCCGCGCCCGATTTTTCAGGCGCGGCTTTTTTGCAATGAATCAGCAGCGTGCACGCGGCACGCAGCGACAAACAATCAGGCTTGGTTCAGATACCAGCGCCAGTCCTGTTCACCGACTTCGCCCATGAACTGCCGGTACTCGGCGCGCTTGATCGCCAGGAACACCTTAAGGAATTTTGCGCCAAATACGTCCCTCGCCCAGTCTGACTGTTCGAGCGCGTTTAAGGCGCTCAACCAGTCGGTGGGCAGCAGTGTGGTGGCTTGCGCATAACCGTTGCCTTCGATCGGCGCCCCCGGGTCAAGGCGTTCGCGAATGCCGTGGTGTGAGGCCGCGAGAATAGCCGCGGCAGCGAGATACGGATTCGCATCGGCGCCGCACACGCGATGTTCGACGTGCCGGCTCGGCGCCGGACCGCCCGGCACGCGCAGGCTGACTGTGCGGTTGTCGACGCCCCATGTCGGCGTGCACGGCGCGTAGCTGTTTGCCTGGAAGCGGCGATACGAGTTCGCGTTCGGGCAGAACATCAGCATCGAATCGAGCAGACCGTGCAACATGCCGCCCACGGCCTGGCGCAGCAGTGGCGTGCCGGCTTTGTCTTCTGAGGCGAACAGGTTGTCGCCGGCTTCATTGGCGAGGCTCACGTGCATGTGCATGCCGGAACCTGCGATGTCGGCGAACGGCTTCGCCATGAAACATGCGCTCATGCCGTGCGCGTTCGCGACCCCTTTGACGATGCGCTTGTAGCGCACGGCATGATCCATCGCTTCGAGCGCGGGGCCGTGTTCGAGTGTGATCTCCACCTGGCCCGGTGCGTATTCGGAAATCGCAGTGCGTACCGGAATGTTCTGTTCGCGGCAGGCATCGTAGAGATCCTTCAGGAACGGTTCGATCTGTTCGAGTTCGCGCAGGCCATACACCTGGGTTGTTCGCGGACGGCGGCCGTCGGTATCGAGCGCGGGTTGCGGACGACCCTGTGCGTCGAGTTTTGCATCCAGCAGATAGAACTCGAGTTCGCACGCCATCACCGGAAAGAAACCCTCCGCTTGCAGATCGTCGACGATGCGCGCAAGCAGTTGCCGTGGATCGGCGACGCCGGCGGGCAGGCCTTCTTCGGGGTGCATCTGAACCTGCACGGCGGCGGTCGGCATCTTGCGCCACGGCAGGCGCACGAGGCTGCCCGGCAGCGGATAGGCGCGGCAGTCGATATCGCCCACGTCCCAGACGAGGCCGCTGTCTTCGGTGTCGTCGCCGTTGATGGTCAGATTCATGATCGCGCTCGGCAGCGGCCGTCCGCCGCGATACACGGCGAGTAGTTCTTCACGATGAAGCAGCTTGCCGCGCGGCACGCCGGCGGCGTCGACGATAAAGAGTTCGATCAGATCGATATCGGGATTCTGTTCAAGGAAACTCAGCGCTTCCTGTTCGTGGGCGAATTGCATGTCGGTTCTCTCTGCGCATTGGCGCGTGCCTCGTCCTCCGCATCAGGCGCGCGAAGCGACGAAAAAAATCGGAAGAGCCGCGGATGGCGGCGTCGGATTCAGTTCAGGCGAGCGGATGCAGAGAGAACAGCGGGGGGCGCGCGTGACGGCAATGCCAGATCGCCCAGAAAGCGAGAATCACGTTCAGCAGGGGATTGAGACGCGCCGTGGCGAGGCGCGCGTGCGCACACGCCGGATCGGCGTGGCAACTGCGGCTGAATGACCATGCGGCGGGCTTCATGATGCACACGAGTATAGCTGCGGGCCGGCCGCGTTGCTCGACGAAATGACGGGGCGCTTCGTTGCGCTTTGCGCAGCGGCCCTTAAACCCCAGCGGACGAATCCTCTTCCTCTTCCTCTTCGCTCAACACGGCATTCCGTACTGCCGTAACAGGACTGACATAAGGCGGCGCCTGGCGCGGGTCGTCAATGCTGTAGCGCAAACGCCCCGCCTCGACATACACGCGCAACTGACGATACTTGACCAGATACATCAAGCCGACGATCGCCGCGGCGAAGCCCGATGCAGCGCCGACGCCGAGCGCCCAACGCGGGCCGAAGCGATCCGCGACCCAACCCACCACCGGCGCGCCGAGTGGCGTGCCGCCTAGCGCGATGGCCAGCAGGATCGCGATCACCCGGCCACGCATGGCCGGCTCAGTGGAGATTTGCACGAGGCTGTTCGTCGACGTGTTGAACGTCTGCGTCGCCACGCCAACCACGACGAGCGCCAGGCCGAATAATACGTAGTTCGGCATTAGCGCGGCGACCGTGCAGCCCACGCCAAAAACCGCCGCTGCGCCGAGCAGAAGAGCCATACGAGGTTTCGCTCTGCGTGCGGCAAGCAGCGCTCCGGTTACCGAACCGATTGCCATGGTCGAGCTCAGCACACCGTATTGACTCGCACCCGCATGAAAGGCGGTGACCGACATGGTCGAGATGAAGATCGGGAAGTTCAGCCCGAACGTACCGATCAGAAACATCATCAACAGCGCGGCTTTCAGATCGGGACGGGTCCACACATACTTGAAGCCTTCCACGAAGCTGCCGCGCGTGCGTGTCGCACGTGGTTTCAGATTCAGTTCGCTGATGCGCAGCATGCGCAGCGAACCGAGCACGGCGACGAAGGAGAGCCCGTTGATCAGAAACACCCAGCCCGTGCCTACCGAGGCGATCAACAGCCCCGCGACGGCAGGCCCGATCATGCGCGCCGCGTTGAACGAGGTGGAGTTCAGCGCGACCGCGTTCGACAGATCGGCTTCTCTCACCAGATCGGAGACAAAGGTCTGACGCGCCGGTGAATCGAACGCGGTGACACAGCCGAGCAAGCCCGCGAACACGTAGACCTGCCATAACTGCACGAGGCCGGTCACGGTGAGAAGCCCGAGGCATAACGCCAACGTGCCCATCGCCCCCTGGGTGGCGAACAGCAGCTTGCGGCGATCGAAATGATCGGCCGCATAGCCGGTTAGGGGCAGCAGGAGCATTTGCGGCCCGAACTGCAGCGACATCACAATGCCCACGGAGGTTGCATTGTGATGCGTGAGTTCCGTGAGCACGAGCCAGTCTTGCGCGGTGCGTTGCATCCATGTCCCGACGTTGGAGACGATTGCGCCGCTGGCCCAGACCCGGTAGTTGAACGTGCGCAGTGAACGGAATGTGCCACTCACCGGGACATCCCCGCGTGGACGATTCGCACTGTGCAGCGGTTCAGACACATGATCATGCGCGCGATGTCTCGAGCAGATCGAGGACGTCCTGCGTCGAGCCGGTTTCGCCGAGGCGCGGGAAGATTCGCGTGATGCTGTTGGTGTGAGCGTCCAGGTTCATGTCCGTCATCGCGTCCACCGCGAACGTGACGTTGAAGCCGAGTTCCTGTGCGAAACGCGCTGTGGACTCGACGCCGATGCTGGTAGCCACGCCGACCAATACCACCTGCGTGACGCCTTGTTTGCGCAGATACGCTTCGAGGTCGGTGTTCGTGAACGCGCCCCACGTGCGTTTGGTCACCAGATGATCCGACGGCTGCTGATTCAGTTCGGGAACGAGGTCCGCAAAGCCGGCGGGGAAGTCACCGGCGGGACGCGACTGTTCCGCGCGACCGGGCGCGCCGCCCGCCACGTTGACGAGCACCACCGGCAGACCGTGGCGGCGAAATGCATCGGCCAGCCCAACGGAGCGCTTGACGACTTCGCTGGTGGGGTGGGCGGTGGGCAGCGCGACGATGCCTTGCTGCAAATCGATGACGACCAATGCGGTCTTTGCGTCGAGCGTCGTGAGGGCCATGGTGTTTTCCTGAGAGTTACGAGTCGATGAGGCGTTTGAGCAAGTCGACGCCAATCGCGAGTTGTTTCTGTTCGGCGGCGGAGAAGCGGGTCTGGATCGTACGGAATAGCCAGTCTTCGCGTGCCGCGCGGCTTGCCTTGATCTTCTTGCCGAAGGCCGGCGTGAGGGAGAGAACGGTTTGCCGCCCGTCGTTCGGGTCGGGTGCGCCACTCACGAGTCCGGCCGCTTTCAGAACTGAAAGCGTCTCGCCCATGGATTGCGGCCGCATACCGAGGATGCGCGCGAGCGTGGTGACCGTTGCCGGACCTTCGCGTTCCAGCAGACTGAGAACCTGCACCTGCGACGGCGTGAAATCGCCCACATGGGCTTCTTCGCGCAACCGGCGGCGCAACTTGCCGACAAGTACGCGCAAATCTTCCGCCGTTGCATGCAACGCGTCGGGATCGGAGAGGGGCCGTGTGGGCTGAGTGTCGTTGCTGGACATACCGGCAGATGTGAAGGTTACCTACGAAGGTTACCTTCACATCTGCCGGGAGTCAAGTTGACTGGATTGACAGCGGAATGCAAGGTGAGTCACGCATTCCGTGTTTGTCTTGAGTGATCGAGCTGACGCGTGGCAACGCGACTTTTAGAACTTATGGCGAAGTGCCACGCGCGCCACGACCTGATTCTGCGTCGACGAGGGGGACTGCGTGCCTGGGATGAATGCGTCGTCGAGAATCGAGTTGGTAGAACTGCCGGCGACCTTCTGGTACTCGCCTTGAACATAGACGTCCGTGCGTTTGGACAGGTTGTAGTCAGCCATCAGTCCGACGGAGTGGATTTTGGGTTTCACGCTGCCGGTCGAGGCGTCGTATGTCTCCATCGTGTAGACATACTGTGCGCCGACAAAGAATGCGGGTGTGATCTGGTATTTGCCGTTCACTTCGAAGTTCTGGTATTTGAGCGTATTCAGCACGACGCCGTTCGCGGCAAGCGGGATACCGATATACCCATTACCGGTTGGATCTTTGTAGTTCGAGTTGGTATACGCGAAGCCGACGGTAGCCGAGCCGAACGTGTAATTGATCCCGCCGCCGAACACGCGCATGCGGCCGGCGATGAAGCTTGCATCGTTGGCGGTAATTGCGCCGTTGGAACCCACGCCGGGATTATTCGCCTGCAAATAGGCCGCCGCGACCAGCAGACCGCCGTTTGCGTATTGAGCGCCGAAGCTGTACTGACGATTGTTGGCGAAATTCGTATCGTTGCTGAAGCTATACGTGCCACCGAACTGAAACCCCGAGAAATCCGGGCTGGCGTATTTGATGGTGTTATCGACACGAAACGAGTTATCGGTATTGTCGTTATCGTACGGGTGCGCGAACAGATAGCCTGCCCAATTGCCGTTGGCGGTAGTTTGCGCGAGATAGTCGACGACCGAATCGTATTGACGGCCAAGCGTAACGGAGCCGAAGCGATCGCTGCTCAGCCCCACATAGGCTTGCCGCCCAAACATGCGCCCACCTTGATTGAGCCGCCCGGAATTCAGATCGAAGCCATTTTCGAGTTGAAAGATTGCTTTGAGGCCACCCCCGAGATCTTCCGAGCCTTTCAAGCCCCAGCGACTGCCTTGAGCGTAACCGCTGGCGAGTTCCACGACGCTACCGTGTCCGACGTTATTCGTATAGTCGATCCCTTCATCGATGACTCCATACAGCGTCACGCTGCTTTGCGCGAAAGCGGGGGAGGCGACGACGCCGACCAGGGCTACAGCGAGGACTTTCTTTTTCATAAGATCTCCGGAATGGTTTGGCAAGTGGCCGACGCATGATTTTCCGGACAATACTTTTTGCAAAGCGAGGAATTCTGATGGCACCAATCGGAAACACCGATGGAGCAATCGGAGGGGAGGCGAAAACCGAACCGCGAACCGTCTGCGATCCGAACTATTCAATTGAAGAGCGAGCGAACAACACGCGAGGCAAGCCAAGTTAAGGCGAGGTACGGCGCGACCGAACGCGATGCAGGACGAAGCGAGAAGGGGGGCGAACCAGACGGTGTTAAGAAGTACGCTTCGGCGCGCGCAGCGCCGCCGGAAGAATGAGTCCCTTGTCACAAGCGCATGCCGGTGCACGAACCCAGATTCCAGATGCACCACTACCCTGGGCAAACCACGGTGCCCACTTAGCAGGAGTGGTTTGAGCTGCTTTCTCTTGCCTACTTCTCTTTGCAGCCGGCAAAGAGAAGTAGGTGCCGCCCCGCAGAGGGGCAACACTAATAGACCACTAACAATTCAAGGAAAGGCCAAAGCCCCAAGAACACTGACAAACAAGCGCCGCGCAAGGCAAAAAAAACAGCAAAAAACTAAGCAGCAACTCCAACAACAACGTTGCGCCTCTCCTCCACCATCTCCTCAATCAATCCAGCAAGCACATCCACCGCAGGATCCCGATTAACGGAAGCCCGATGCAACTCAAGGTCAGCCGCAGGCAAAACCGGCAGCCCATCCCGAACCCCCAGCACCCGCCAGTTATCCGGCAAAGTACACCGATCGATAATAGTGACAGCCGCCCCATGATTAACAGCAACCTTAATCCCAGTAGGACTCTGACTGGTATAAACGACCTGATACTGCCGCTCAAGCGCGGCAAGCGCCTCAAGCCCCCGCTGCCGATAACAGCAAGTCTCAGGAAACAAAGCCAACGGCACAGGAACCCCTGGTTCCAAAACAAAATCCCGATGCGCCGCCCACACCACTTCCTCACGCCCGAGATGCCGCCCACTGGTCTGCGACCCATGCCGCACCACTAGCGCCAGATCCAACTCCCCAGCCTGCAGCCGCTCGAGCAACTCCAACGACATCCGGCAATGAATATGCGGCCGCGCGCCCGGCCTCAGCGCATAAAACTTCTTGAGCAACTCAGGCAGCCACAACTCCGCATAGTCCTCAGGCAGCCCAAACCGGATCACCCCATCACTATTACTCCGGTTCAGCGCAGCAATCGCCTCGTTCTGCACCTGAATAATGCGCCGAGCGTGAATCAAGAAATTCTCGCCATCGCGCGACAAAGCCAACCGCCGGCTGTTACGCAGAAACATGTGCGTTTCCAGCCGGTCCTCCAGCGTGCGAATCCGCAGACTGATGGTCGACTGTGTGCGGTGCAGCAATCTGGCCGCCGCGGTAAATCCGCCGCTATCGACCACGGCAACGAACGCCCGCACCAGTTCGGGGTCCAGAGAACTCAGTTTCGACCAATCGGGTCCGCTGATGGAAGCCATCGGAATTACTCGCTTTCCAAAGAAATTTGGCGATCAAAACATGGGGGCGTCAGTGAGGTGATTGTTGTCGAAAACAATTCGCGTCACAAATCAGTCTGAACCCCTAATCTGGAGTCCCGCCGTGTCAGTCCTTCCTCTTGCCGATGCCGAATGCAATGATTTGAGCGACATCGTCGATACCGGGCGCTATCCGTTGCACGATCCGGACCACCCCCGTATGCGCGAGCTGGTCGCAAGCTGCCGCGCCCACCTGGCGGGCAACGGCAGCGCGGTGCTGCACGGTTTCCTGCGGCCTGAGGCGCTCGTCCAGGCGCGGGCCGAGGGCGTGGCGCTGGCGGCCAAGACCTACTTTTCGACTCGTAAGGTCAACGCCTACTTCACGGCGGACGATCCGTCGCTGCCCGCCGACGATCCGCGCCGCGTCTTCATGGACCGCACCAGCGGCTTCGTCACCCGCGATGTCATTCCCGCCGATGCGATCGTGCATCGCATCTATGTGGCTCTCGCGATGAAGCGCTTCGTTGCCGCCTGCCTCGGTGAAGCGCGTGTCTGGGAATACGCGGATCCCTATGCCGGACTGGTTCAGAACGTCATGCCGCCGGGCACCGAACAGCCGTGGCACTACGACACCAACGAATTCATCGTCTCGATGATGACGCAACAGCCGGAGGCGGGCGGCGATTTCGAGTATTGCCCGAACATCCGTTCTCCCCAGGGCGAGAACTATGGCGACGTGGGCAGCGTGGTGCGCGGCGAGACCCGTGCGCCGATCAACGTGATCACGTTGCAGCCCGGCGATCTGCAACTGTTCAAAGGACGCTTTTCGCTGCACCGCGTCACCAAGGTGCAAGGCGGAATCGACCGGCATACAGCGATCTTCGCGTACTCGCAGAAGCCCGGTGTGATCGGCAGGCTCGAACGCACGCGCCAACTGTATGGACGCGTGTCAGAAATGCATCTGGAAGCCGAGCAACGGCTCGTGCGCGCCGACAACCTCGTCGATTGAAGCTGTTTTTCTAAAACCATCCCACGTCCCCTTCAAAACCATGACGATTATTCGCCCGACCCACCGCCCGGAAGATTGCGAACCGACCGTGGAGGAAATCGCGCAGATCCAGCGTGACCGGCTTGCAGCCGTGCGCCGTGAACTGAAAAAGCGTGATTTGACCGCCGCGATCCTGTTCGACCCCACGCATATGCGCTATGCGACCGGCTCGCGCAACATGCAGGTCTATTCGATGCGCAATCCCGCGCGCTATCTGTTCGTACCGGCTGAAGGCAAGGTCGTGCTGTTCGAATACGCCGGTTGTGATTTTCTAGCCGACGGACTCGATACCGTCGACGAAGTGCGGCCCGCCACCGCGATTTCCTATTACTTCTGCGACGACATGCTGGGCCGCGTCACCGAACGCTGGGCCGACGAAATCGACGAGCTGGTCAAGCAGAGCGGCGGCGGCAAACGCATTGCCATCGAAAGCGCGACGTCGGCGGCGGCCTTTGCGTTGCAAGCGCGCGGCTATCAGATCAGCGACGCGCAGGAGCCGCTCGAACGGGCCCGTTCGATCAAAGTGCCCAACGAGATCAAGATGATCCGTTCATCGTTGCGTGCCGCGGAAGAGGGCGTGCGTAAGCTGGAAGCCGCACTCGTGCCTGGCATCAGCGAAAACGAACTCTGGTCGCATCTGCACAAGCACATTATCGAAACGGACGGCGACTACGTGGAAACACGTTTGATCAGCTCCGGTCCGCGCACCAATCCGTGGTTCCAGGAAAGCAGCCCGCGCAAGATCCAGACAGGCGAACTTGTCGGTCTCGACACGGACGTCGTGGGGCGCTTTGGCTATTACGCGGACTTCTCGCGCACCTTCCTGTGCGGCGACGGTCCCGCCACAGCGGCACAGAAGACTGTCTATAAGCTCGCTTATGAACAGGTGCATTCGAACATGGAGAACGTGCGCGCCGGCACCACCTTCCAGGAGTTCATCGCGAAGGCCTGGAAGATTCCCGGCCCTTACCAGGCGCGCCGCTATTTCGCGCTCGCGCACGGCGTCGGCATGACCGGCGAGTATCCGTACATCGTCCATCGCGAGGACAACGACGCCAAGGGCTATGACGGCGTGATCGAGCCCGGCATGACGCTGTGCATCGAAAGCTATATCGGCCATGAAGATGGCGGCGAAGGCGTCAAGCTGGAAGAGCAGGTGTATGTGCGCGACGACGGCCGCGTGGAGCTGCTGTCCGACTATCCGTTCGAGAAGCGCCTGCTCGCTTGAGCGCATGGCGTGTCCTCACCGGCATGTGAGGCAGGGGCCAAGACCCTCGCACATGCCGGCTCATTGCAATTCAACGCTCCAAGGGTGATCGACAATGCAATTCAGACAACTTCGGACGGTGCTGTGCGCCGCCGCCATGGCTTTGACCGGCGTCACCGCGCACGCTGCGGATAGCTGGTGCGCGCAGGGCAAGACGGTGCATTTCGCCGGCATTACGTGGGAAAGCGGCTCCTTTGCGACCGAAGTGCTGCGGCAGATTCTGGAGAAGGGCTACGGTTGCAAGACCGATGTCGTGCCTGGCAGCACGGCCGCCACCGAAACCGCGCTCGCGCACAACGACGTGCAGGTGTGGGCCGAACAGTGGACCGGACGCAGCGAGATCACCGCGAAGGCCGTGGCCTCGGGCAGCGTCAAGCTGGTAGGCGACACCTTGCCGGGCGGCACGAAGGAAGGCTGGTTCGTGCCGGAATACGTGGTGAAGGGCGATCCCAAACGCGGTATCAAGCCGGTCGCCGCAGGTCTTGTTTCAGTGACCGACCTGCCTAAGTACAAGAGCGTATTCGCCGACGACGAGGAACCGGACAAGGGCCGCTTTCTCAACTGTCCGACGGGTTGGGATTGCGAACGGGTCAACACACGCTTGCTGAAGGTGCTGAATCTCGATGCGAGCTACACCAACTTCCACCCAGGCACGGGTGCCGCGCTCGATGCCGCTATCGCTTCCGCGTACCAACGCGGCGCGCCGATTGTGTTCTATTACTGGGGCCCGGCTGCGTTGATGGCGAAGTACAGGTTCGTCGAACTGAAGATGCCTGCCTATAACGACGCGTGCTGGAAGACGTTGCGCGACGAAAGCAGTACCTCGCAATGCGCTTCCTCGTACATGGTCTCGCATGTCACGGTAGGCGTATCCACGCCGTTCTACGACGCCGACCCGCAACTCGTGTCGATGCTCGGCAAGGTCAAGTTTCCGATGGACTTCCTTAACAGCACGATCCTGGAAATGAGCACGAAGAAACTCGACGGCTCGGCCATGGCCACACAATTCCTGCGCGAGCATCCGGAGATGTGGAAGCAATGGGTGCCTGCCGACGTCGCGTCGAAAGTGCAGGCCGGACTTGCTGGCGCCTGACAGGCTGTAACGTCAGGCAGATTTCGACGGCACGAGCTCTTGCGGCTTCGTGCCGGACTGCAGGTGTTGTACGTCCTGTGGTCCACCTGTAGTGGAGGAGGGGTCATGCATTCGTTTTTTCTGCATCTTTCGATTGCCGACTGGGTGAACGACGCCGTGCAATCGTTCGTTACCCGCTACGGCGACAGCTTTCACCAGTTCAGCATTGCACTGCTGCGCTATGTGCTCGTGCCGCTCGAAGGCGCATTGCGCGCATTACCGCCATGGCTGATCCTGCTGGCGGTCGGCGCGGTGACGTGGAATGCGACGCGGCGCCTGAGCATTGCCGGTTTCTTCATGCTGCTGCTCTATGCGATCGGTTGCTTCGGTCTGTGGGAAAAGCTGATGCAGACCCTCGCGTTGATGCTGGTGGCGACCGTGCTGTCGGTCTCGCTGGGCGTGCCGCTCGGCATTCTCACCTCGCGCAGCGCATGGCTGCGGCGCGTGCTGTTACCCACGCTCGACGTCATGCAAACGCTGCCCAGCTTCGTCTATCTGATTCCGGTGCTGATGCTGTTCGGCCTTGGCAAGGTGCCGGCGATCCTCGCCACGATCATCTATGCGCTGCCACCGCTGATTCGCCTGACCGATCTCGGCATCCGCCATGTGGATAGCGAGGTGGTCGAGGCGGCGCGCGCCTTCGGCACGACGCGCTGGCAGTTGCTGGTGAACGTGCAGATGCCGCTGGCGCGGCCCAGCATCATGGCCGGCATCAACCAGACGACGATGATGGCGCTCTCCATGGTGGTGATCGCCTCGATGATCGGTTCGCGCGGCCTCGGCGAAGATGTGCTCGCCGGCATTCAGACGCTCGACGTGGGCAAGGGGACGCAGGCAGGCATTGCCATCGTAATCCTCGCGATCGTGATCGACCGCATCAGCCAGGGCTATGGGCAGGACCGCCGTGCGCGACGGGTGTTGGCGCAGCGTAGAAAGGCCCGGGCGGCTTCGCGCATTCCTTATCGCGTGAGCAGCACGAATACGGATGAAACATCGGCGGCTGAAGGCGGGCTCGAAACCCGCACGGCCAAATGACAGGAACAGCAGGAAAAAGCGAGGAGAGCGACATGGCAGCGATTGAAGTCAACCACGTGTACAAGCTTTTCGGCCCGCCGGCCAGTCATACGCGCGTGCTGGACCTGTTGCGAAGCGGCAAGGGCAAAGCCGATGTGCTGGCCCAGACCGGTTGCAACGTTGGCCTGAACGACGTCAGCCTGAATATCGGCGCGGGCGAAATCTTCGTGATCATGGGACTGTCCGGTTCCGGAAAGTCGACCCTTGTGCGCCATTTCAACCGGCTGATCGAGCCGACCGCGGGCGAGATCGTGATCGACGGCTCAGATGTCATCAAGCTCGGCGCGCAAGGCCTGCGTGACCTGCGCCGCTATAAGGTCAGCATGGTGTTCCAGAATTTCGGACTGTTGCCGCATCAGACCGTGCTCGACAATACGGCATATGCATTGCGTGTGCGCGGCGAACGCAAGACCGAAGCCAACGAGAAAGCCCGTGTCTGGCTCGGCAAGGTGGGTCTGAACGGTTACGACGAACATTATCCGGACGAGTTATCCGGCGGCATGCGTCAGCGGGTTGGACTGGCCCGCGCGCTTGCCGCAGATACGGACGTCGTGCTGATGGACGAAGCATTCTCCGCGCTCGACCCGCTGATTCGCACGGAAATGCAGGACCAGTTGCTGCAATTGCAGGCTACGCTAAAGAAGACCATCGTGTTCATCACGCACGATCTCGACGAAGCGCTGCGGATCGGCAACCGCATCGCGATTCTGCGCGACGGCAAACTCGTGCAGGAAGGTACGCCCAACGAGATCCTGACGCGCCCCGCTGATGACTACGTGAGGCGTTTTGTCGAGCGCCGTTCGGATCGCGACACAGTCAGCCATTGATACAGAGCTTGTATGCGCGAGGATGTTGAGCCCGGTTTCACGGAGCAATCTCCGGCAAGCCGGGCAAGCCATCTTCGGGCGCGAGTCTGTCGTCGACCGCGAGGCCGCGGCAGTCGGGTGCCGGAGGCGCCGTCGCTGCAACGGTCTCGATTCCGGCATGACTTCCTGTGTTGGCGACACGGGTTGTTTCGGCTTGCATGGCGACGCTGCAACCTTGCGCCTCGAGCAGCGAGGTCGAGTTACTCGCGCTGCATTCCTTGTGCAAGTTGTCGGCCCAGCTCGCAAAGCCGAGGAGCTTACTCCGCTCTTTCGGATCCCCGGCCAGTTCGGCATACCTGGCATAGGCGAGCCCCGCGTGTGTCGGATCCATCTTGATGGCGCTCACGTATTCGCGGCGCGCGCCGTTGTCATCGTCGAGCAGCTTGAGCGATTCCGCCAGATTGACGTGCGCTTCCTGGTAATCTGGTTTCAGATAAACGGCGATACGGAAATCGTCGCGCGCGTTTTGCAGGTCGGACTTCGCTTCAGTGGAATGACGGTCCGGCGCCTGTCTGGCCAGTGCCAGCCAGGCGCGGCCAATTGCATTGAATGCAGCCTCCCGTGACGAATGCAAGGCAATGGATCGTTCGAACGCGCCGATCGCCAGCTTGTGGCAACCGAGCTCGCTGAGCGCAACGCCCCAGTTATAAAAGCTCCAGGACGACGGGTATTCGGCGGACAGGCGGCTGACCGCGCTGATTTCGCCTTTGTAATCGTGGTACGCCTCGTCGATCTTCGATAGTCCGAGCAGGGCCCATTTGTAATTCGGTTGTTCGTCTCCGGCGTCGACGATGCTCGAAAATATCCGTTCAGCCTCGGAGAAATTGCAGGCTCCCTTGCCGGCGTAGCAGCGCGCCTGAGCTTCGGCCGACTCGTACGAAGCGTAGATATAGGGACTGTGCTTCTTCAGCACATCGAGGGCGAGATCGGAGAGATTTTTATCCAGATCGGCGATTGCGCCTTCGGGTGTGTCGAAACGATAAACCTGGCCGCGTTCCACCAGAGCCAGATGCAGAACGTAGTGGTCCGGGGTGCCGGTTACGCTGCCCGAGATGGTTGAAACCGGAAGCGGCAGCGCCTCGCGCACGTACTGCAGGATCGTCTTCGCGGAAATGGACGTGCCGGGCACCGAGAAATCCGGCATATCGGAATCGAGCCTGATTTCTTCTTTGGCGGAGGCGGGTATCACGTCTGCCGCGCGCTCTTCGAGGGCGATCAGATGGTCCGCGACGAATGACTGGAACGCGTCACCGGAGTAGCCGATTTTGGCGAACGCGTCGGGCACGTAGATATTTTCAATGACGGTCTCGCGTGCGGATACCAGCTTCCACAGCACGGCGCCGCCAAGGCATGCGCTGATCAGAAGCAGCAGGTTCAGCGAAACCATCCGCAGGTTGGTCGTGAAGGTTGCGAGCTTCGCGAGGCGGTCTTCGTGCGGGGTGCCCGCCTTCCCTGGCGTCGGCCCTGGTTTCTGCCCGGATTTCTGTTCTGGCTCGGGCCTTTGTCCCGTATGCGGCGGATCGGTCGGCTTGACCGCTTTCAGATGCGAGGGGCGATGAGCTCCGCGATGATGTTTCTGTGCGTGCACGTTGCCTCCCCTCGGTGAGCCGGCTTCTACAAAACGAAGCTGCGAGGCGAGGATTTAACAATTGGGCGGCCTACGTGACCTGACGCATTTAATCAGGTTCGTATGTCTCGCGCGCGATGCCGAAGTGCGTCTTGAGTCCATCCCAGCCGAGTGCCGTGACGGTCACCGACCGCGTGGTGGAGGACTTGCGCACCCAGCCCCATGCAAGAAAGGCATCCATTAGCCGGGCGCCTAACGGCCCCGCGATGTGAAACTGCCGCTCGGTCCAATCGAGACATTGGCGGGCCTGTTCCGTTTGGCCGACCGGCAGTTCGCCGATATCGATGCCGAGTTGCTGCAACCACGCGCGGCCGGATGTGGTGAGCGCGTAGTGGCGCTCGCTCGCCTCGACGATGAAGCCACGCGTGAGCATGCTCTGCGTCACGGCGATGCTGATCTGGCCCGCCAGATGGTCATAGCAGCAGCGCGCGAAACGCAGCGCCTGCGCCGAGCGATTCGGCGTATTGCGCCAGGCCGGGGTGACCGGGCCAACCGACGCGAGGCTTTCAAGCACGTGCGAAACGTGCGCGCCGGCGAGCCGGTAATAGCGATGCCGGCCCTTGCTTTCCACGCTCAGCAAGCCGCCGTCGAGCAGCTTGGAGAGGTGCGAGCTGGCGGTCTGCGCGGTCACGCCCGCCGCTGCTGCAAGTGCGCCGGCCGACATGGTGCTGCCGTCGGCGAGCGTGATCAGCATCACCGAACGAACCGGTTCGGCGATCAGGTGCGCAACACTCGAAATATTGTGCTGGCCCATTTGTTTGCAGCGTCCTTCATTGATGCGCGTTTGATGCCTGTTGGCAGGTGAAAAACCGTTCGCTTGTTCGCACTAACACTTCGATACAGCCCGAAGCATTCTCTGTGCGGGTCGCCGTATAGTCAACGGAGAACCGGGAAATAGGGGCTGAAACTCTTGAACGATGAACGTGAATATCAGAAGCGGGTATTGATCGCGACGAGCCTCAGCTACGTCATTGTCATACTGGATACGTCGATCGTAAACGTTGCGCTGGAGCCGGTTGCGGCCAGTCTGGGCTCGGATATCACCGGCCTGCAATGGGTCGTCAACGCTTACACGCTGACGTTTGCCAGCCTGCTGCTGAGTGGCGGCGCGCTAGGCGACCGGATCGGCGCGAAAACAGTCTATCTCGCCGGATTGCTGGTCTTCGCTTGCGCATCGGCGTTATGCGGATTGGCGCCGGATTTGCAGATTCTGGTAGTCGCGCGGGTATTGCAAGGCGTCGGTGCTGCACTTTTGGTGCCGTGTTCGCTGACCCTGATCAACCATGCTTTTCCGGTCGCACGGCAGCGCGCCAGCGCGATCGGCGTGTGGGCCGGATGCGGCGGTATCGCGATGGCGGCGGGACCCCTCGCCGGTGGTCTGCTGATTCACCTGCTAGGCTGGCGCAGCATTTTTCTGGTGAACGTGCCGATCGCGCTGATCGGCGCGTGGCTGACTACGCGTGTCGATTCGGTGCGGCCGGCCAGCTCGGACAGGCCGATGGATGTCGCCGGGCAACTGCTCGCCATCGTTGCGCTTGGCGCGTCGGTAGCCGTGCTGATCGAGGGGGCGAAGCTCGGATGGCAGGCGGGCGCGATACATGCGGGCGCGGCGATTGCGCTTGTCGCCTGGGTTGCATTCGTGCTGGTCGAGGCCAAACGCAAACAACCGATGCTGCCGTTGGGCTTCTTTCGTAGTCCAGTGTTTTCTGCCTCGGCATTCGTTTCGCTGATTTCCGGCCTGATTTTCTATGGCTTGTTTTTCCTGTTGAGTTTGTACTTCCAGTCTGCACGCGGATGGTCTCCGTTGCGGACCGGCCTCGCATTCCTGCCGTTGACCGTGATGGTGACCATCGGCAGCTTCGTGTCCGGCGCGTTGAACCGGACGTATGGCGCGCACCGGCTCGTTTGTGCTGGCTTCCTGCTGTATGCACTGGGTTTCGCCGGGCTCGTCGCGCTCGCGGACGATGCGCCGTATTGGCGTATTGCGCTTTGCTTTCCTGCAGTCGGTTTCGGGGCGGGGGTGATTTCGCCGGCGGCGACCGCCGCGTTGATGACGGCGGTAGACAAGGCGCGTGCCGGCGTCGGGGCGGGTGTGCTCAACGCGAGCCGGCAGACAGGGTCCGCTTTTGGCGTCGCGATCTTCGGTGCGCTGATGAGTGCGATCCAGCCACTCGACGCGGGGATTCGTGTGGCGGTCTATCTGGCGCTTGGCCTGTCGTTGCTGGCCGCGCTGGTCTGGAGTCTCGCTTTGGCCGTGGCGACGCGTTATGCGGGCAGTGATGCCTGGTAAGCCGCGTGAACCGCAAAAGAGAGGCGCGCTGACCGCGTTGGGCGGTATTGGCGGTCCGCCGGCTCGAACATCTCGTGAGCGCTTTGCTGCTGTGTTCCGGGCTGGTCGCCCTGGTCACGTAAGAACGACCTTGCCCTATTCGCAGGAGCGGGTGCAATGCCCGCTCATGACCCCTCATGTGGACCAGGCGATTCATTATCGCTGGTACTAGTGTACGGTGAAGCGCTGCCTCGAAAGCACACAAGTGCTGAACTAGCGTCAGCCTCGCGCCAGCTTGCCGCGATCATCGCGTCAAGCACGTCAAGCGCACTAAACCCACCAAGCCCACCAACGGCCCGAATCCGAAAACCCGGTTCCAGGCCAGTCAACCCGCGTCTCCCCGACACACGCTGCACCAGGCGAAACCAGCGCACTGGCCCTACCGTCGAGTGGTCACCAAACTTACACTTTTCCATAAGAGGTCGCCGCTTAGGCAAGCTCACGAGTCTCACCCAATTCACCAAGCAGGAGACATGCATGGCCACACCAGAAACGTCCGCATCGAAGGTCACCGCGGACACGCTCGCCGCATTTTCCGCCGCGTTCAATCGTCACGATGCGAACGCGCTAATGGGCTTCATGACCGAAGACTGTGTGTTCGACGCCGCCGGCGGAAGTGAAGTCTATGGCGCGCGCTTCGTCGGTCGCGACGCGGTGCGCGCGGCGTTCGAAACAGTCTTCAAGACTTTCCCGGATGCGCATTGGGGAAAGGGCCGTCACTACGTAATCGGCGAACGCGGCGTGTCCGAATGGGTATTCACGGGGACGCATGCGGAAGGCTGGCGCATCGAAGCAGAAGGGTGCGATCTCTTCGAGTTCCGCGATGGTCTGATCGCAGTCAAGCGCGCGTTCCGCAAGGAACGTCCGAAGCAGAACGTTTGACGCCGACGAGGAGCTTCTCATGGAGCCAAGTGTCATCACACGGGTCGGCGAAGGTCTGTCCGCAGGACGGGATAGCGCAACACAGTATGACCCGAGATACGACCCGCTGGTCTCGCCGGGACCGGGGCACGGCAAGCAATACGCGCCGACCTACTGGGCCGCGACCGCCGGCACGCCGCCACCGGACGATGGTCCGATCATGAAAGATATCGACGTGGACGTGGCGATCATCGGCGCAGGATATACGGGGCTCGCGACGGCGCTGTGTCTCGCGCGCGAGCATGGCATCAAGGCCGTGGTGCTCGAGGCCAACAAAACCAGTTGGGGCTGCAGCAGCCGCAATGGCGGACAAGGGCAGAATGCGTCGGGACGCCTGTCGCGTTCCCAATGGATCGAGCGTTGGGGTAAAGACGTCGCGTTGAAAATGCACGACGAGATCCAGGAAGGTTTCGACAACTTCAAGTCGCTGGTGGCCGAAATCGATTGCGATCCGCAGCCGGGTGGCCACTTTCTGATTGCGCACCGGCCGCGCATGATGGACAAACTCGCCGCCGAAGCCAAAGTCTGGAAAGACGTTTTCGGCTATCCGTCCGAGCTCATCGACCAGGCGACGTTGCGCCGCGAGTACGTCAACGATTGCGAGGCGGCCGGCGCGCTCCACGAACCCGAAGGTATTGGCATCCACGCGTTGAAGCTTGCGTATGGCTATCTGCGGCTCGCACGCGAAGCAGGCGCGCGCGTTCATCCGGCGAGCCCGGTGATCGGCTGGGAAACCATCAACGGCATTCATCATCTGCGCACGCCGGGCGGCATCGTGCGGGCCCGGTCTGTGGGTATCGCGACTGGCGCGTATACGGCGCCGGATCTTCATCCTTCGCTGACGGGCCGGGTGATGCCGATCCTGTCGAATTCGATGGTGACGCGTCCGCTCACGCAGCAGGAAATCGCCGCCTGCAATTTTCGAACGACGCAGGTGCTGACCGATACGCGCACGCTGCGTTTCTACTACCGCTTCCTGCCGGACAACCGGCTGCAGATCGGCAGCCGTAGCGCGATCACCGGTGCGGATGCGCCGAATCCGCGCCACTACGAGTTGCTCATCGAAGGGATGGGCCGCAAGTTTCCGGCATTGCGCGGTGTCCAGATCGACTATTCATGGTGGGGTTGGGTGGATGTGAGCCACGACATGATGCCGCGCGTGTGCCAGCCGGATCCGAAGCAGTCGGTGTTTTACGCACTGGGCTACGGTGGCAACGGTGTGTCATATTCTCAGCAGGCGGGGCGACGCCTCGCCGAACGGATTGCGGGTAAAGGGTCGAAGCAGACGCTGCCGATCTTCACGTCCCCGTTACCCGGCCATCCGTTCGCGCCGTTCCGTCGTATTGGACAACGGATGCTCTACCAGTTGTATTTCCGGCGCGACGAGAAACCTTGAACGTGGCCTGCGTGCCGCGCCATCCGCGGCACGTTATTCGCCAGCCGTCGTGCGTCACTTGCGCGGCGTTCCCGTTCGCGCGATTCTGATCGGCCCCTCGATCTCTACTTCGTCGCGGCCACCGTCGTCGCCGCGGCAGGCTGAAGCAGCGGTCCGATGCGCACGGCGATCTCCTTGAGCATCGGCACCGCTTTCAACAGATCCTCCAGGCTGGAACGCGCCGTGGGCGAATGAACGGCCAATGCCGCGAGCACTCGGCCATCCTCGACGTTGCGCACCGGCACCGCGACCGCCACCATCCCGCGCACGAACTCCTCGTTGTCGACGCCGATGCCGCGCATAGCGAGGCGGTCGAGTTCCGCTTCCAGCAGATCGATATCGGTCAGGGTGCGATACGTCATCGATTTGAGCGGTAAGCGGCGGATGACAAGTCCGCGCTCGGCTGAGCTCATCTGCGAAAGAAACAGCTTGCCGCTGGCGGTGCAATGCAGCGGGACGCGCGTGCCCGGTTGCATATGCAGACGCAAGGGTTCACTCGTCTCGACACGCTCGACGTACAGCACGGTATCGCCATCGAGCACGGTGAGATTGCAGGTCTCGCCAAGCGACTCCACGAGCGTGCGCAGCAACGAACGGCACGCACGCGTAAACGTGCTGTTCGCGAGCGTGGTCAGGGCGAGCTGCGCGGCGCGTGGCCCGAGCGCAATCGCGCGATCGGCGCCGCGCGAATCCGGCATGTGCGTGACGTAACCGCGTGCTTCGAGCGACTCGATCAGGCGCATCAGGGTCGCCTTCGGAATCTGCAGACGTGAAGACAACTGGGAGAGTGAGGACGGCTGTCCGGCGGACGCAAGTTGCTCCAGCACGCTGAGCGCGCGCAGGACGCGGGTGTCGTCGGCGGGCTCGTGAGCGGGTGAGGGGAGATGCGTGGTGTCTCTCATTGTCCTTCCCGAAGCGGATGACGATAAATGCAGCCCGAACGGATCAGTGACAACCCGGATGAACGCGTGCGGACAGATTGAATAGTGAAACGAAAAAGTCGGTTTTCGTACCGGATTATTCAATCGTAACCGGATTTGCTTGAAGTCGAAACTGCCATCCAATAAATTGGGACGAAATGATCCGGTTTTAAAACAAAGGCAGCAGCACGGAGACATCAATGGTACGGAGTTTCGACTACGTGGTCGTCGGCGCTGGATCGGCCGGCTGTGTACTGGCCAACCGCCTCTCCGAGAATGGCCGCTACTCGGTATGCCTGCTTGAAGCCGGGCCGCCCGACCGCTTTCTGTGGATCCATATCCCGATCGGCTACGGCAAGACCATGTTTCATCCGGTCTACAACTGGGGCTTTTACACCGACCCGGATCCGAACATGCACGACCGCAAGCTCTACTGGCCGCGCGGGCGCACGCTGGGTGGCTGCAGTTCCATCAACGGGCTGATCTACATTCGCGGTCAGAAAGAGGATTACGACCACTGGGCCGCGCTCGGCAATCGCGGCTGGAGCTGGGAGGAGTGCCTGCCTTACTTCCGGCGGCTCGAACACAACGAACTGGGCGAGTCGCCGACACGTGGCCTGGACGGTCCGTTGTGGGCCTCCACGATCAAGCAGAGCCACGAACTCGTGGATGCATTCATCGCCGCATCGAATCGCCTGGGCGTCCCAACGGTCGACGACTTCAATCAGGGCGATCAGGAAGGGGTCGGCTACTATCAACTGACCACGCGGCGTGGCTGGCGTTGTTCGACGGCCGTCGCTTACCTCAAACCCGCACGCAGCCGTCCGAATCTGCAGATCGAGACCAACGCGCTGGCGTCGAAGATTCTCTTCGAAGGCACACGTGCTACGGGTGTTCGCTATGTGCAGCACGGCAGGGTTCACGAAGTGCGTGCGCACCGCGAGATGGTGCTGACGGCAGGCGCGCTGCAGTCGCCGCAATTGCTGCAGGTGTCGGGCGTTGGGCCGGCAAAATTGCTCAATGAATTGGGTATTCCGGTGGTCGCCAATCGAGCCGGTGTCGGCGAGAACCTGCAGGACCATCTGCAAGTGCGCCTGACCTATGAAGTGACGCGGCCGATCACCACAAACGACCTGCTGCACTCCTGGACGGGCCGCGCAAAGATGGGGCTGCAATGGGCGCTGTTTCGCGAAGGGCCGCTGGCTGTCGGCATCAATCAGGGCGGCATGTTCTGCCGCGCGTTGCCGGATGAGGCGAAAACGCCCGACATCCAGTTCCACTTCTCCACGCTCTCAGCCGACACCGCGGGCGGCGACGTCCACGCGTTTCCCGGCTGTACCTATTCGATCTGCCAGTTGCGGCCGGAGTCGCGCGGAAGTGTGCGGATCCGCACGAGCGACATGCGCGACGCCCCGTCGATCCAGCCGAATTATCTGGCAACCGATCTCGACCGCCGCACGACGGTTGCGGGTGTGCGTTTCGCGCGCCGCGTCGCCGCCACGGAGCCCATGGCATCGCTGATGAAACGCGAAGTGCGGCCTGGCCGGGAAGCACAAAGCGACGACGAGTTGCTGCATTTTTGCCGCGAATACGGCCAGACGATTTTTCATCCGTCCGGCACCGCGAAGATGGGCGTCGCGAGCGATCCGGGCGCGGTGGTTGACGAACGATTGCGCGTGTATGGCACGCAAGGTTTGCGGGTGGTCGATTGTTCGATCATGCCGACGCTGGTCTCCGGCAATACCAACGTACCGATCGTGATGGTCGCTGAGAAGGCGTCCAGCATGATTCTTGAGGATGCTCGCGCCGGCGACCTTTCGGCTGGGCAAGTGCAATCGCGGAGCATGGAAGCGCAATACTGAGGCAACAGCGGACGCAAAAGCAGAAACAGCAACAACGAAGCGAAGTGGCCGCAAGAAGTAAAACGATCGCTACCTGACTCGCTGCATCCGAAGTCGATAAAAGCAGCGTGCAGGCGGCGGAATTCGTGCCCCAGGAGGAGACAGACAGGGGCTTAAATGTGCTGCGTTGCCGGGACGGCACGCGGCCATCCATTGGAGGAGGCGCTATGGCAATCGATAAGCGGGTTATCCGCCGCGTTGCATTCGCGAGCGTGATTGGTGCGACGGTCGAATGGTATGACTTTTTTCTGTACGGCGTCGTCGCGGGCATTGTGTTCAACAAGCTTTACTTTCCCGCTCACGATCCGCTCGTCTCGACGATGTTGGCCTACGGCACGTTCGCTGTCGGCTTCGTGACGCGGCCGCTCGGCGGCGTGATCTTCGGTCACTTCGGCGACAAGGTCGGACGCAAGTCCGCATTGATCTGCACGTTGATCATCATGGGGGTTTCGACGGCGGGCGTCGCCTTCGTGCCGACCTTCGATCAGATCGGCATCTGGGCGCCCATTCTGCTGCTCTTCCTGCGCGTGTTGCAGGGCATCGGGCTCGGGGGTGAGTGGGGCGGCGCGGTGCTGATGGCCTACGAATATGCGCCGCCGAACCGGCGTGGTCTGTACGCGAGCTTGCCGCAGATCGGTTTGTCGATCGGCTTATGCCTCGCGTCGGGCATCGTCGCGGGCATTTCCCACCTGCTGCCGGAAGCGGCGTTTCTGTCTTGGGGCTGGCGGGTCGCGTTCGGCGCTTCGTTGCTGCTCGTGGTCCTCGGCCTCTACATCCGCATCAAGGTGATGGAGACGCCCGAGTTTCTCGCGCTCAAGCGCAACCGCCGCGACGTGAAAATCCCGTTCGTCGACATGATTACGCGCTACCGCAGTTCGGTGCTGCTCGGCATGGGCGCACGCTGGATCGACGGGGTGTTCTTCAACATCTTCGCGGTGTTCATGATCGGCTACCTCACGCAACGTCTTTCGATGAGTCGCACGGAAGCGCTCACCGGCGTGATGATCGCGGCGATGGTGATGTGCTTCTTCATCCCTTTCTTCGGCAGGATGTCGGACCTGATGGGACGCGCGCGGGTGTATCGCTGGGGCTCGCTGATCTGCGGCGCCTCGGTGCTGCCGGCGTTCTGGCTGATGGAGACGCAGGCCGGCAATACGCTGGGCGTCTGGCTCGGCGTGGTGATCCCGTTCGGCATCTTCTACGCGATGGTCTACGGTCCGGAAGCCGCGCTCTTTGCCGAACTGTTCGATCCGGAGGTGCGCTATACCGGCATCTCGTTCGTGTATCAATTCTCGGGGATCTTCGCGAGCGGCCTCACACCGATCATCGCGACGGCACTGCTGCGTCTCGACGGCGGCAAGCCCTGGTATGTGTGCGGCTACGTGATTCTGTCTGCGCTGCTCTCGGCATGGGCGGCGCGAGCGATGGAACGGCGCATGAAACCTTTCGACGGGATGGCGACCGTGCGTTGATGGCGCGGCCTGTGGGGTCGATGCAGAGAAAGCGCCGCCCAGGACGAGGGATTTTGTTTATAATAAAATGGAACAAAATGTACCGAAAAATGTAATGACCCGGCGGCGCCGAACGAACATCCCCACAGCGGGGAGGAGAATGAAGTGACTGATATCGTGACTGGCAAACCCGACAGAATGGTCGCTGTACGAACCGTTTTCGGCATCGATTCCAGCCTGATGGTGCCCGCTTTCAGCGAGCGCGACGACCACGTGCCGGAGATCGACGAGGTCTACCGCTTCAATCCGGAAGTGACACTGGCGATCCTGGCCGGCTTCAGCCGTGATCGCCGGGTGATGGTGCAGGGCTTGCACGGTACCGGGAAGTCGACGCACATCGAACAGGTTGCGGCCCGCCTCAACTGGCCGTGCGTGCGTGTCAATCTCGATGGCCATATCAGCCGCCTCGATCTGGTCGGTAAAGACGCGATCGTAGTGCGCGACGATCTGCAGGTCACCGAGTTTCAGGAGGGGATCGTGCCATGGGCATTGCAGCGCCCGGTCGCCCTGATCTTCGACGAATACGATGCGGGGCGTCCGGATGTGATGTTCGTGATCCAGCGCATTCTCGAGCGCGACGGCAAGTTCACGCTGCTCGACCAGAATCGTGTGATTCATCCGCATCCGTATTTCCGCATGTTCGCCACCACCAATACGGTGGGACTGGGCAATCTGAACGGTTTGTATCACGGCACGCAAGTGCTGAATCACGCGCAGATGGATCGCTGGAACGTGGTGGCCACGCTCAACTATCTGCCGCGCGCGGAAGAGGCCGGCATCGTGCTTGCACGCGTACCGGAACTGGCTGACGAGGCGGGGCGTGCGCTGATCGAGGCGATGGTGAGCGTGGCGGAACTCACCCGCAAGGGCTTTGCGAGCGGCGACCTGTCGACGCTGATGTCGCCGCGCACGGTGATCAACTGGGCGGAGAACTGCCAGATTTTCCATGATCCCGCGATGGCGTTTCGCCTGACCTTCCTGAACAAGTGCGATGAAGCGGAGAGGTCGATCGTGGCGGAGTATTTTCAGCGCTGCTTTGGTACTGAGCTCGAGGCCGCGGCCAACGTTGAAGACCAGGCAGCGGGCATCCGCTGATGACGTCGGACAGGCAAGCGGCGCTGCGCGCGGAGCAACGCGAGGCCCTGTGCGCCGCGACCGTGCGTGCGCTCACAGGCGACGCCACGTTGCATTACCGCGAAGGCCGTTTGTGCCGTGACCTGCGGCCTTTGCCCTTGCACGCGCCGCATCTGCGCACCGATCCGCAGCAGGACGATTTCGCGTCCCTGCGTGGCGCCGCCGACGGTGCAGCCTTGCGACTCATGCACTCCGATGCGGCGCTGCACAGCCGGCTATGCCCGACGGACCGCGTTGAGCGACTGATATTCGAACTGCTCGAGCAACTACGGTGCGAAACACAGACACCACCGGGCATGCCGGGCTTGGTGCGGAATCTGCGCGATCGTTTCGAGGCCTGGTCGCTGGCTTTCTACCGCTCCGGACTCGCCGAAGATCAGCTCGGCATCCTCCTGTACACCGTCGCACAGATTGCGTGGTCGCGCCTGACGGGTTGGCCTGTGCTTGAACAAACCGAAGGCCTGATCGAAGCCACGCG
Organism: Paraburkholderia sp. GAS32; assembly: GCF_050434225.1. NCBI lineage: Bacteria > Pseudomonadati > Pseudomonadota > Betaproteobacteria > Burkholderiales > Burkholderiaceae > Paraburkholderia > Paraburkholderia sp. GAS32. The sequence continues at coordinate 37,676 of NZ_JBNPVS010000056.1, forward strand.
CGCGGCGATCGCGCCGGTGCTGGGCGCCTCGCTGGCAGGTTTGCGCCGGCATCGACAGGAGCAGGGCGCGTTCGCTGTCCATGCGCTCGAACTGGCGAGGCTGGTGGGTGACATGATCCGAACCGCCCGCGCCGAGGCGCTGGACGATGCGCAAGATGACCCGCAGGAAAGCGACGACAAAGCGCCGCGCACAGCGTTCTCGCTCTGGTTCGACGTCGAGGACGACGAGTACAAGGACATGGCCGTTGCGCTCACCGGCAGAAGCCGCGTGCTCGAGGCCTCGGAGCAGGGTTATCGGGCCTATACCACGCGCTACGACCGCGAGATCGCACCAGGTGCGCTGGTCCGCAAAGCCTTGCTTGGCGAGTTTCGCGAGCGGCTCGACGAACGCGTCGCTGCCCAGGGCATCAACGTGGCGCGGCTTGCGCACGCGCTGAAGGCGGCGCTGGCGATTCCGCAACGCGACGGCTGGTCGTTCGGTGAAGAGCATGGGCGTATCGACGGGCGGCGTCTCGCCCAACTGGTTAGTTCTCCCGCTGAACGGCGTCTGTTCCGGCTGGAACGAAACACGCTCATGGCCGACTGTGTAGTCGGCTTCCTGATCGATTGCTCAGGCTCCATGAAAGCGCATATCGAGCCGGTGGCGATCATGGTGGACATTCTCACGCGCGCGCTCGACCAGGCCGGTGTCACTACCGAGGTGCTGGGCTTCACCACAGGCACCTGGAACGGCGGCCGCGCCCGGCTCGACTGGCTGGCGCAGGGCCGGCCGTCTCATCCGGGCCGGCTCAATGAACTGTCTCATCTGGTGTTCAAGGACGCCGACCAGAGCTGGCGACGCGCCCGCGCCGACATTGCCGCGCTCTTCAAGGCAGACCTGTTTCGCGAGGGCGTGGATGGCGAAGCGGTCGACTGGGCATGCACGCGCCTCGTCGCCCGTCCTGAGGCGCGACGGATTCTGATCGTGATCTCGGATGGCAGCCCGATGGATAGCGCGACGGGTCAGGCCAACGACGCCTTCTATCTCGACAACCACCTCAAGGCCGTCGTGGTGCGCCATGAGGCTTCGCGCGATGTGGAGGTGCTGGGCCTGGGCGTCGGGCTGGATCTCAGTCCGTATTACCGCCGTTGTCTGGCGGTGGACCTATCCGCGCCACCCGACATGAAGCTGTTCGCGGAGATCGTGGGTTGGATCGGCGCACGCGCGCCGGGCGGCAGGCGGTGACTGCTCCGGCGGCCTGACCCCGAGTGGGTCACGACGCGAACGGTGTGGTGTGTGCGTCCAGCGGGGCTTCTGCGGTTTGCGCCTGCACGGCAGTCACCGCGATCACGTAGTAGATATCGTCGGCGCTGCAGCCGCGCGAAAGATCGTTGGCAGGTTTTCTCAGGCCTTGCAGCAAGGGGCCGATTGCCTTCGCATCGCCGATCCGCTCAGCCAGCTTGTAGCCGATATTGCCGGCTTCGAGACTCGGGAAAATCAGCACGTTGGCGTGTCCTTGAACCTGCGAGCGCTCGATCTTGCGCATGGCGATCTCGGAGACGAGTGCCGCGTCCAGTTGCACGTCGCCGTCGATCGCCAGATGCGGACGCTGTGCCCTCACCTGGCGCGTTGCTTCCACGACCTTGTCGACTGCCGCGTGCCGGGCGCTGCCGCTGGTCGAGAATGACAGCATGGCTACGCGCGGCTCCTCCATCAGCAGGCTTTGCGCGTTGTCGGCCGCCGCCATGGCAATCTGGGCCAGTTCGCCGGCGTCCGGGTCCACCACCAGCCCGCAGTCAGAGAAGATCAAGCCACCTTTGAGCGTGTGGAAGGGCTCGCACAGCATCATCAGAAAGAAACTCGACACGAGGTTGAAGGACGGATGAATGCCGATGATCTGGATCGCCGTGCGGACCACTTCGGCGGTCGTGTGCACGGAGCCTGCCACCGAGCCGTCGGCGTGACCGAGCCGCACCATCAGGTTGGCAAAGCAGAGGGGCTTGAGGATTTCCTGCGTGGCTTCATCCGGCGTCATGCCTTTCTTGCTGCGCAGTGCGAAGAGCGCTTCGGCAAACGAGGGTGCGAGCGGCGAGGTTGCGGGATCCACCAGCTCCATGCCAGACAGTTCGATGTTTTGCTCGGCAGCGGCCGCGCGGATTCGCGCACTCGCGCCCACCAGCACGATGCGGGCGATGCCTTCACGCGTGGCGCGTTGCGCGGCCTCCAGCATGCGAGGATCCTCCGCTTCGCAGAGCACGATGCGTCTTTGCGAGGAGCGGGCGCGTTCGATGATGCGGTTGATGGCTTTCATGGCACTGGGCGGAAGTCATGGTTGGGGAGGCGGAGGCAGCAAACGGCAGACGGCAAACGGCAAATGGCAAACAAAGAGGCCGGAAACGGCAGGGGAAGCCCCGTTTCCGGCCCGCCGGGCAGTGGGAACAAATCTCCCGCCGCCCGGACCATCAGACAGCGGACGGCTCAGACATAGTCCTTGTACTTGTCGAGCAGGCGCACCGGCTTGGCCAGCGCATCGCGGCGGAACGGATCGCCGAGCTCGCGGGTGCACATGATCTCGATGATGGTGGTCTTGCCCTGGTTCATCTGCGCATCGATCGCACGCTTGAGCGCCGGGCCGACGTCCTCGAGCCGGTCCACTGTGACACCCTCGGCGCCCATCGCACGCGCGATGCCCGCGAAGCTCTGGTTGTCGAGTTCACCGGCGACGAAGCGGCGGTTGTAGAAGTCGACCTGGTTTTTCTTCTCGGCGCCCCATTGCCGGTTGTGGAAGACCACCGCGGTGACCGGAATGTTGTGGCGCACGCAGGTCATGGTTTCCATCAGGCTCATGCCCCACGCGCCGTCACCGGCATAGGAGACCGCGGGGCGATGCGGGGCCGCAACCTTGGCGCCGATGATGGTGGGGAACGCATAGCCGCAGTTGCCCCAGCTCATCGCGGCGAAGAAGCTGCGCGGCTTTTTGAAGCGCAGATAGCTGTTGGCCACCGAGTTGATGTTGCCGATGTCGGTGGAGACCATCACGTCATCCGGCATGGCTTTTTCGAGCTCGCGCAACACCTGGCGCGGGTGCAGATAGTCGCCGCCGCCGGGCGTGCGCTCGTCTTTCTGCTCCTCGATCATGTCCAGGCTGTAGGGGTCGCGCTCGTGAGTCCAGCCGTCGAGTTCCTTCTCCCATGCCGCCTTCTCCGCGGCGATCTGGCCGGCGCGTTCTTCACGCGAGGCGTCGCAGACGAGGGTGCGGCCTTCGAGACGCTGCGTCAGTGCAACCGCGGCGGCCTTGGCGTCGCCGCAGATGCCCACGGAGATCTTCTTCACCAGGCCGAGCATCTTGTGATCGGCGTCGATCTGGATGATCCTGGCGTTCTGCGGCCAGTAGTCCATGCCGTGTTGGGGCAGCGTGCCGAACGGTCCCAGACGCGAACCGAGTGCGATCACCACGTCGGCGCGCTGGATCAGCTTCATCGCGGCCTTGGAGCCTTGATAGCCGAGCGGGCCGCACCACAGCGGGTGGTCGGCGGGGAAAGAGTCGTTGTGCAGGTAGCTGTTGACGACCGGCGCGCCCAGACGCTCGGCGAGCGCCTTGCATTCTTCGATCGCATCGGCCATCACCACGCCGCCGCCGGAGATGATGACCGGGAACCTGGCTTGGGAGAGCAGTTCAGCCGCTTCGTTCAGGCGTTGATCGCCGCCGGGGCCGCGGTCGAGGCGCTGCGGTTGCGGAATCTCGGCCTTGATCTGGCCGTAGAAGTAGTCGCGCGGAATGTTCAACTGCGTGGGGCCCATCTCGGCCAGCGCGCGGTCGAAGCAGCGGCCGGTGAATTCAGCCATGCGTGCGGGATGGGTGACGTGGCCCTGATACTTGGTGAACTCCTGGAACATGGGGAGTTGCTTCGCTTCCTGGAAGCCGCCGAGGCCAATGCCCATGGTGCCGGCCTCGGGCGTGATCATGACCACAGGGCTGTGCGCCCAATAGGCCGCGGCGATGGCGGTCACGCAATTGCTGATGCCCGGGCCGTTCTGGCCGATCACCACGCCATGGCGGCCCGACACACGGGCATAGCCGTCGGCCATGTGGCCGGCGCCCTGTTCGTGCACCACGGGAATGAGGCGAATGCCGGCGGGCGCGAAGATGTCCATGGCGTCCATGAAGGCCGAGCCCATGATGCCGAACATGTCGGTCACGCCGTTCGCGGCCAGGGTTTCGACGAAAGCTTCTGACGGGGTCATGGCCTGCGGGCCGCTGACAGGGGTGTGATCGCTCATGAGGGCTGTCTCCAATGTTTAATGAAACCGGAACAATTTGTTCCGAAAAGTGCTTATCTAAAATGTAGAGCATGCACCTGTGATGGTCAATAGATGATGCAAAATAAACGGTACAAATTGTCTCGAAAATTGATGAATGTGATGCAAGGTGGAATGCGAGGAGAGCGGCTCAATCCCACGGCAGCGAATAGGTCTTCACGTTGGTGAAGCTTTTCATCGCTTCCTGGACGCCTTCCTTGTAGCCAAGACCCGAATCCTTGATGCCGCCGAACGGCGTCAACTCGAGCCGGTAACCGGGCACCTCGCGCACGTTCACGCTGCCCACCTGCAGTTCGGCGATAAAGCGCGTGATGTAATCGAGGCGATTCGTGCAGACCGAAGACGAGAGCCCGTAGTCGGTCGAATTGGAAATCCGGATCGCGTCGTCGATATCGCGAAAGCGGATCACCGGTGACACGGGGCCGAAGGTTTCGTATTTGACGAGCGGCATGTCCGGGGTGACGTGATCGACCGCGGTTGGCGAATACAGCGCGCCGTCGCGACGATTGCCCACCAGAAGCTTCGCGCCGCGGCTGATCGCATCGTTCACCTGAGCTTCAAAGAATTTCGCTGCGGCTTCGTCGATGACGGTGCCCATGTCGGTCGCCGGATCGGCGGGATCGCCATAACGTATGGCGCGGGTTTTCTCCACGAGCAGTTCGACGAAACGGTCGGCCACCGCCTCGTGCACCAGAATGCGCTTGACCGCGGTACAACGCTGGCCGGAGTTCTTGTAGGAGCCGGAGACGGCGAGTGTGCTGGCTTCTTCCAGGTCGGCGTCTTCCATCACGATGATCGGATCGTTGCCGCCGAGTTCGAGCACCGCGCGTCGATAGCCCATCTTGCTGGCGATATATTTGCCGATCTGCACGCCGCCCGTGAACGTGATCAGATCGACGTGCTCGTTCGTGATGAGTTCGTCGGCGATGTCTTTCGGGTCGCCGGTGATGACCTGCAGCATTTCCTGCGGCAGACCGGCCGCATAAAGGATGTCCGCGAGCAGGTACGTGGACAACGGCACTTTCTCGGAGGGCTTGACGACCATGCGGTTGTTGGTCGCGATGGAGGGCACGACTTTGTGCGCAACCTGATTCATCGGATGGTTGAACGGGGTGATCGCGGAAATGACGCCGAGCAGGGGATCTCGCTGGGTGTAGACGCGGCGCTTCTTGCCGTGCGGCGTGAGATCGCAGGAAAACACCTGGCCGTCGTCTTTGAGCGCCTCGTTGGCACCGAATGTCATCACGTCGGCGACGCGGCCTGCCTCGTACAGCGAGTCTTTCTTACACAGGCCGGACTCTGCGGTGATCAGATCGGCAATTTCTTCAGTACGCCGACGGACCATGTCTGCCGCAAGCAGCAGGATCTGCGAGCGCTCGTAGCGCGTCAGCCGCGCGCGATATTGGTGTGCCCAGGCAAAGGCGTGTCGCACGTCGGCAAGTGTCGCCTTGGGCACCGTGCCGACCAGTTCACCGTTATAGGGATTGAAGACTTCGATGATCTCTGCATGCCGGATTCTTTCTCCGCCGATGCGCAGCGCTTCATGACGAACCTGCGGCGACGGCCGGACTTTCTCGATCGAATTCATGCTGCGCTCCAGCGATAACAGACAGCTGAAGTATTGCGGCTGGCACCGCAAGCCGAGTAGTGCCAGCCGCCGCCAATCGCTGAGTCCACGCTGGCCTTCTACAATCACACCCGGCCTTTCCACGGCACCAGCACGCGCTCCATGTGTCGCATCAACAAGTCAAAGCACAAAGCAAAGAAGCCAATGACGACAATGCCCATGATCACCACGTCGCTGGCGAGGAACTCCGCAGCGTTGAGCACCATGAAGCCGAGGCCACTCGTCGACGCCACCATTTCCGCGGCAACCAGTGTCGTCCAACCGACGCCAATACCTATGCGCATACCCGTGAAAATCTCCGGCAGTGCGGATTTCAGGATCACATACAACACCACCTGCGTGCGCGAGGCGCCCATCGAATAGGCCGCATGAATCTGCTCGATCGACACGGAACGCACGCCGGATCGCGCCGCGATGGCGAGTGGCGCGAAGATGGCCAGGTAGATGAGAAAGACTTTGGAGAATTCACCAATGCCGAACCAGATGATGATGAGCGGCAAATAGGCGAGCGGCGGAAGCGGACGATAGAACTCGATGGGTGGATCGAACATGCCCCGCGCAAAGCGCGAGACGCCCATCATCACGCCGATTGGAATCGCGGTCACGCAGGCGAGCGCGAAGGCGCCGAACACGCGCAGCAAGCTGATGCCGGTATGCTGCGCGAGCGTGGAGTTGGCGAAGCCTTCGGTCGCGACGTAGATGAACTTCGCGTACACGGCTTGCGGCGACGGCAGAAAGAGCGGCTTGATCCAGTGCAGGTTAGTCGCTACAAACCATAGCCCGATGAACAGGCCGACCGTGATGAGGCTCGTGACGACGCTACTGCCCTGGCCGGGCACGCCGAAGGTGTCTCCAGGCCGCGCGGGTTTCTTGGCGAGAAGGCGTGGACGTCGACCGGGAGTGCGCGGCGGTTCCATCGGCGTGTCGGAGCCGAGCGAGGTTTGCTGGCCGTGCGCCAACGCATGAGCCCGTTTTGAACTAAACATGTGTCACCTCGGCTTCGGCGGCGTGCATTTTCTCGTCGCCGTAAATGATGCTGAGCACGCGTTCGCGCATCTCGATGAAATCGGGGCTCGACTTGATCGCGCGCGCGTCGCGTGTTTCGAGAAAACGTCGGTTGAAATCCAGCTCATAGGTGTGCGTGACGCGCCCCGGACGCGGCGACATCACGATCAGGTGGCTGGCCAGAAAGAGCGCTTCCTCGACGCTGTGCGTGATGAAGAAGAACATCTTGCTGGTCTTCGTCCAGACGTCGAGCAGCAGTTCCTGAATGGTTTCGCGGGTGAGCGCATCGAGCGCGGCCATCGGCTCGTCCATCAGCAGCATGGCGGGGTCGCAGGTCAGCGCGCGGGCGATGCCCACACGCTGCTGCATCCCGCCCGAGAGCTGATAGATCATGTGCTTGTGAAAGTCCTGCAAGCCGACCAGTGCCAGATTGCGCGTGGCGATCTCGCGCCGCTGCGTTTTCGGCACGCCCTGAAGCTTCAGGCCGAATTCGGCGTTGTCGATCACGTTGAGCCAGGGCAACAGGGCGTGCTTCTGGAACACCACACCACGGTCGGCGCCTGGACCTGCGATCGGCGAACCGCCGAGCAGCAGCTCGCCGCTGGTCGGCGCAATGAAGCCCGCCATAAGCGAGAGCAGGGTGGTCTTGCCACAACCCGATGCACCGAGCGCGACGACGAAGTCGCCCGAGTTGATCGTCAGATTGATGTTGTCGAGCGCGTGTACCGTCTGGCCGGGCTTGCGGCCCGGAAAGACCACGCTCACATTTTTGACTCTCATGCTTTCCATGTTGCCTCCTGAATCGACAGAACCGGCTTACGTCATTTGAGTTTCATTGCCGCTTCGGCATACGCCGGGGTCACGAACTTCGAGTAATCGGGTAACACCGCGCTGATCTGTTTCTGATCCTTCAGGAAGTTGGCCGTGTCTTTCAGCGCGAAGGTTGCGCGGCCCGCGCTGCCACCGCCCAGCCATTGCGAGGAGGCCTGCTCCTGGAGCGTTGGGAAGGCATAGAGCGAGAGCGACGCCGGCACGTCGGCCGGCGAGCCGCCAATCATCTTCGCGATGGCTGCGGCCTGTGGCGAGGTAGCATTCCATTGCGCCGCATTCTTTCGATACTGATCGTCTGCGTCGGAGATGGCTTTCACGAGTTTTGCCATGAAGTCCTTATGCGCCTCGCCCCATTGGCGGTCGACGGCGATCCCGTCGAAGGTCGGTTTGCCGAGCTTCGACAGGTCGCCGGACGTAATCAGGACCTTGCCGCTCTTCTTCAATTGCGCGAGCGCCGGGTCCCAGACGTAGGCGGCGTCGATGTCGCCGCGCTCCCACGCCGCGACCAACTGGTTCGGCTGCATGTTGAGGATCTTCACCTCGGACGGATTGATGCCCCAATGCTGCAGCGCGAACATGGTGTGATAGTGCGTCGTCGAGACGAACGGCACGCCGATCGTCTTGCCCTTCAGATCGGCCGGTTTGGTGATGCCGGAGCCGTTGCGTACGACCATCGCTTCAGCCTGGTTGATGTTGTCCAGAATCCAGAAGAGCTGCAGGTCGAGGCCCTGGCTGACCGCCGCCGCGAGCGGGCTCGAGCCGATCACACCGACCTTCACGTCGCCTGACGCCATGGCGGTCGCGACCTTCGCGCCGGATTCGAATTGCCGCCAGTTGATCTTGTAGCCCGTCTCTTTCTCGATCGAGCCGTTCGCGATCGCGACGACCCATGGGTCGACGATCTGTTGATAGGCTATTGTGACCTCTTTGTCCTGCGCGTGGCTGGCTGGCGCCACCGCGCAGGCGAGCGCGGCGAATGCCGCCACAGTCACGCGGCGCGTCAGATCGCCGAACCAGCGGGACAGCTTTTTGGGGTGATCGCTTTTCATCGTAGGTCTCCAGAATGGCCGTGTAGGTACGCGAATACACGTGAATCCAACGCCCGCCGGCGGGGGCTTGTCCCAATCGCCGGCAATGGGATGATGCGAGTATCGTCAGTAATAAATGTTGCGGGTTAGGGCCAGACGTGGCTGATCGTTGAGTCCACACCGCTGCACCAGAATGGGCCGCCGCGCCGGTCTCGCCGGCAGCCGCCCGAGAGCGGCTGGCAGGCGTTTTTTTGCACGTCCACAATGCCGGTGTCCGTCTTCGTGCGGGCGGGCTCCGCCTATAAAAATCAGGAGAAAGCATGGCAAGTCGCACCTCGGTGGCCCTATGGACCCAGCGGTTCCAGCGCTCATCCGAGTCGAATATGAGCCTCCAGGGCCAGATTCGCCAGATGCTGGTGGCCGCGATTCTGGACGGCCAACTGCTGCCGGATCACGCGTTGCCGTCCAGCCGGGAGCTGGCCGACCAGTTGAGTGTTGCCCGCAATACGGTCGTGCTGGCTTACCAGCAGTTGGTTGAGGAGGGCTATCTGATTTCGCGTGAGCGCAGCGGGCATTTCGTCAACCCGGCGATCCTCGAGGGGCGGCACGAATTTGCGCCGCTGCAGACGGTCCCCGGACAGGCGGCCAATGAGGCGCTTGCAAGGCCGGATTGGGACCAGCGCGTCAGAAGGCGGCCGTCCTTGCAGCGCAATATCGTCAAGCCCGGAAATTGGCTGAGCTACGAATACCCCTTTATCTACGGACAGTTCGACCAGTCGCTGTTTCCGACTAACGACTGGCGCGAATGCTGCATGAAAGCGCTGTCGGTGATGGAGATTCGCAACTGGGCGCCGGACCTGATCGAGCGCGACGACGATACGTTGATCCAGCAGATCCGCACTCGGGTGCTGCCGCGGCGCGGCGTGTTTGCGATGCCCGACGAAATCGTCGTGACGATCGGCTGCCAGCAGGCGCTCTATCTGATCGCGGATCTGCTCGCGAGCGAGCGGACCACGATCGGCTTCGAAAACCCCGGCTATCCGGATGCCCGCAATATCTTCGAGAACCGCAATGCGCGGCTGCAGCCACTGCCTGTAGATAGCGGCGGCGTGCGCCCGGTCGAGGACGCCGATCTGCTCGCGCAATGCGATTACGTCTATGTGACGCCAAGTCATCAGTGCCCGACCACGGCCACCATGCCCATCGAGCGCCGCCACGCGCTGCTGGAACAGGCGCAGGCCCATGACTTCGTCTTGATCGAGGACGACTACGAGAGCGAAAACAACTTCTCAGGCACACCGCATCCGGCATTGAAGAGCCTGGATACCGCAGACCGGGTGATCTATATCGGCAGTCTGTCGAAGACTTTTGCGCCCGGGCTGCGGCTGGGTTATATCGTCGGGCCGCGTGAACTGGTCCGTGAACTCCGTGCGCTGCGGCGCCTGATGGTGCGGCACCCGGCCGCCTATATTCAACGTGCCTTTGCCACCTTTCTGGCGCTCGGACACCACGATGCGCTACTGCGGCGGCTCGCTCACGCCTATCGGGAACGCGCGCAGGCGTTGATGACGGCGCTCGACACCCACCTTCCGGAAGCGCGCTACCTGCCGGTCGGCGGCGGCGCGTCGTGCTGGGTCGAAGGGCCGCCGTGGCTCGATGCGACACAGCTTGCCGCGGACGCGCAGGCACATGGCATCCTGATCGAGCTGGGCCGGGTTTTCTTCATGACGGGACTGGAGCAGAACCACTGCTTCCGGATGGGCTTTTCGGCCATCAAGCTCGAAAAGATCGATGAGGGCGTGCGCCTGCTCGCGGAGCTCGTGCGCGCGCAGCAGCCCGAGGAATAGGCGGGCGGCGCGCTAGAACGTTTTAGCGAGCTGCTGAGCGGCTTCCTGCAGGCGCGGCACGAACTCGAGAGCGCGCGACAGCGGCGCCCGCGAGACCGGCGCATGAACGGCGATCGCCGCGATGCAGGTGTTGTTCTCATCCATCACCGGCGCGGCCACGCACGCGATACCGGCGACAAATTCCTCATTGTCGATGGCAATGCGCTTGTGCGCGGTGCGGTCGAGTTCCGCTTCGAGCAGTTCGGGGTCGGTGATCGTATTCGGCGTGAAGCGTTCGAGCTTCAGCGTGCGGACGAGGGCGCTGCGTTGTTCGCGCGGCAGCATGGCCAGCAGCAGCTTGCCGCTCGCGCTGCAATGCGCCGGTACGTGCGAGCCGGGCTTGAGATCGAGCCGCAACGGCCAGGGCGCTTCGAGCCGGTCGAGATAGAGCACCTCGGTTTCGTGCAGCATCGTGAGGTTGCAGGTCTCGCCGAGATCGGCAACCAGATTCGACAGGATCGCATGCCGCAACCGGCGGGCACCCGAGTGCATCATGACGCCAAGACCGAGTTGCGCGAGACGCGGCCCGATCACGTAGGCATTCTTCTGACCGGGTTCGCGGATCACGAGACCACCGGCTTCGAGCGAAGCCAACATGCGATGCAGCGAGGCCTTCGGCAAGTCGACGTCCTGGGCAATGTCGGCTAGCGACACCGGACCTTCGGCACGGACGAGATGTTCCAGCAGGGCGAACGCGCGCAGGGTGGGAGTATCCGCTTTAGTCATGGTGCCGTTCCGGAAAATGGATCGGCGTCATTGTACCGTGTGCCTTTGTCGGCCATGGTTTTCGCAGGGTTGGGGCGGTTTCGGCGTGCAATTCCAGCGCAGATCATCCCGTTTTTCGGAATGCGCTGCGGTGCGCTATTTCGGCGCTACTGCCGGAATGTCTTGGCGGTTTCCTCCGCGGCCAACCGCAGATCGGGCAGGAAGGCCAGCAGATCGTCGAGTACCACCCGCCCGACCGGCGCCTGGACGGCGATGGCCGCGCACGCGCGATTGCGATCCAGCATGACCGGCACCGCGATCGCGATGAGCCCCTGCAAATGTTCCTGATTGTTGATCGCGAGCTGGCGCCGCCGCGTGATGGTCAACTCCTTGCGTAACTCGCCGCGATCCGTAATCGTCCGCTCGGAATAGGCGCGCAGCGGCAAGGTTTCGATAACCCGTTCGCGCCGGTCTTTGGGAAGAAAGCTGAGCAACAGCTTGCCGCTTGCCGAACAGTGCAGGGGCACGTGCGAGCCCGGTTGAAGGTGCATGCGCAGCGGCCACTCCGTTTCCACCCGGTCCACATAGACCACGTCGTTGCCGGCCAGCATCGTCAGATTGCAGGTCTCGCCAATTTTTGCCACCAGTTGTTCAAGCAGAACATGGCGGGCAGCGGCTGGGCCCGCATGCATCAGCACATTAACCGCCAGCATGCGCACGCGCGGCGAGCACTCATACAGCCTGTCGCCGGCGCTGCGCGTGACCAGCCACGCATCCATCAACTGCACCAGAATGCGATGTACGGTCTGCTTGGGCAGTTCGAGGGCATGGACGAGATCCGTCATGGAAAGCGGGCCGCTTGCCTCAGCCAACGTTTCGAGTACGCGAAATGCACGTACGGCCGCCGCATTCGATTGATTCGAAGTCGCCACGCTGTCTCCGCGATGTCGTAGTTATAAGTTGGATTGTGCATCGGTCTGTTTAGTTTTCGGGACTATGGAAAGTCCCGAATTTCGCACTTTTCGATTCTGGCCCGCTCAGCGCAAGGGATAGTTCAAAAAACGGGACTCCGAAGCAGGTACGGCTCACTAGATTGGTACCAACGCCAATTTTTTCAGTCCGGAGTGAACCGTATGAACGTTAGGGCCACAGAAGCGGAAGCTACGCACGCTGGTACACATAGCGAAGTCGAACGTGTCGTCTCGTTGCTGGTTGCACGTGCGCGCGCCGCACAGCGCGGATTCGAGGTCGCGGGGCAGGACGTGCTCGATGCCGCCACCGACGCCGCCGCGTGGGCGATCATGGAGCCCGCCCGCAACCGCCAACTCGCCGAGCTGGCGGTGCGCGACACCGGTCTCGGCAACGCGGACGACAAGTTCCGCAAGAACTATCGCAAGACGCTCGGTCTGTTGCGCGATCTGCGCGGGCAGAAGACCACGGGGGTGATCGCGCGTCATGACGCCACCGGCATCGTCGAGATCGCGCGGGCGGTCGGCGTGGTGGCGGCGATCACGCCGTCCACCAATCCGGCGGCCACGCCGATCAACAAGATCGTCAACGCGCTCAAATGCGGCAATGCGGTCATCGTGGCGCCTTCTCCGAAGGGCTATTCGTCGTGCGCGCTGCTGATCGAATTCATTCACGCGCAATTCGCCAGAGTCGGGCTCGCGGCCGACCTCGTCCAGATGTTGCCCGCGCCGATCAGCAAGGCGGCCACCGCTGAACTGATGCGGCAGTGCGATCTGGTCGTGGCGACCGGCTCGCAGGCGAACGTGCGGATGGCCTACGCCAGCGGGACGCCCGCATTCGGCGTGGGCGCGGGGAACGTTGCTTCGATCGTCACTGCGTCCGCCGATTTGCACGATGCAGCGCACAAGATCGCGCGCTCGAAAACGTTCGACAACGCCACGAGCTGTTCATCGGAAAACAGCGTTGTGATCGAAGACGCGGTGTACGCGGACATGATGGCCGAACTGACCGCCTGCGGTGGCGTGATGCTCGACGCCGCGCAAAAGGCGCAATTGCAGGCCGCCCTGTGGTCGAACGGCAAGCTGGCGGCACACTGCACAGCGCGCTCGGCCACGGCGATTGCACGCGCGGCGGGCCTCGACGGCATCGCCGCACATGAGCCCGCTTTCCTGATGGTGGAGGAAACCGGCTTCGGCGCTGATTACCCGTTCTCGGGCGAGAAGCTCGCGCCGGTGCTGACCGTTTATCGCGCGGAATCCTTCGACGCCGCTGCCGACATCGTGCGCGGCATCTACGGCTACATGGGCGCAGGACACTCGGTCGGCCTGCATTCCAGCGACTCGGGCCAGGCGGAGCAGCTAGGTTCGACGTTGCCGGTTGCGCGCGTGATCGTGAATCAGGCGCATTGCCTTGCGACCGGCGGCAACTTCGATAACGGCTTGCCATTCTCGCTGTCGATGGGATGCGGAACGTGGGGCCGCAACAATTTCTCGAGCAACCTCAACTTTCACCATTACCTGAACATCACGCGCGTGGCCTACCCGATCGAAGAGCGCGTTCCCGAACTGGATGACGTGCTCGGGGATTTTTTCGTGAGGTATGGCAAATGACGACGCCTCACACAATCCGTGCGTTGATCGACGCGCGTGCCGCGCAGTATCCCGACAAGCCGTTCCTGCTGGCGGCGCCTGAATGTGCTGAAGACGGCGGCGCCGCTACGCAGCGTCCCGACGTGCTGACCTTCGCGGAACTGCGCGACGACTGCCGGGCGCTCGAGACGGTTTTTCATGAAGCAGGCTTGCAGGCCGGCGATGTCGTGTCGGTGTTCATGGGCAACGGCATCCATACGGCAAGGCTGCTGCTTGCGGCGATGTACAGCGGGCTCGTCGCCAACCCGCTCAATCTGTTGTGCCAGCCGACCCAGTTGCGCTACATCGTGGAGCATTCGGACACGCGCATGGTCTTCGTTTCCGGCGAGACGCATGCGGCGATGTCGAGCGCGATTGCGGAGTTGCGCGAGCAGGGATTGACCCGCGACATCGCGTTGTTGCAGACGGCGCCCGATGCTGCTATTGCACCGATGCAGACCGCCGTCGAACCCGCGCTGGCGGAAACGGCGGTATCTATGGATGTGCACGCAAAACCGGCACAGCGCGCGTCACGTGTGACATACGAGGCACAGGCGAGACATACAGACACCTGGGATACCGAAACGCCGTCAAGCAGTGGCCCGGCTGCGAGCGACGTAGCGCTGCTGATGTACACGTCCGGCACCACAGGCGCGCCGAAGGGCGTCCTGCTGGACCAGCGAAACCTGCTGGCCAATGCGCGCAACATCTCGCACGAACATCGGCTTGGGACTGGCGATCGCGTTTTCGCCGCATTGCCGCTTTATCACATCAATGGTCTCGTCGTGACGCTGCTTGCGCCGCTCTTTCATGGCGGCTCGGTGGTCATGGCGCCGCGTTTTTCCGCGCGCACCTACTGGCGCGATGTCGCGCGCCACGGTTGCACATGGATCAACGTGGTGCCGACGATCGTCGCCTATCTGCTCAATAACGACGAACCGTGCACGGTCGATCTGTCCGCGCTGAGATTCTGCCGCAGTGCGTCGGCCGCGCTACCCGTCGATCATCACCGTGCGTTTGAGGCGCGCTTCGGGGTCGGCATCATCGAAACGATGGGCATGACAGAAACCGCCGCCCCAATGTTCAGCAATCCTTATGATCCAGCAAGCCGAAGAATCGGCAGTATCGGCCTGCCGTCAGGCGGCGAGGCAAAGGTGATCGACCGTGACGGCCGCGAATGCGCGCCCGACGAGTGCGGCGAACTGGTGTTGCGTGGCGAACAGGTCATGCGCGGCTATTACAAACGCCCGGGAGAAACGCGTGCGGCCTTCACCGCCGACGGCTGGCTGCGCACCGGCGACCTTGGCTATCGCGACAGCGACGGTTATTTCTACATCAACGGCCGCGCAAAGGAATTGATCATCAAGGGCGGTGAAAACATCGCCCCACGCGAGATCGATGAAGCGTTGCTCAAACACCCCGGCGTGCTGGATGCGGCGGTGGTGGGCGTACCGGATACCGCTTACGGGCAGGAGATCGTCGCCTTCATCGTGCCTCGCATTTCAGAGGGGCCGGGCGCGCTCGACATCGCGGATCTGCGTGAGCACTGTCTGCGCGAACTGGGCCGCTACAAGACACCGAAGGAGTTTCGCTTCATCGCGGAACTGCCTCGTGGACCGTCGGGCAAGGTGCAGCGGCTGAAGCTCGTGCCCACCTGACGGCGCATGCATCGGCATGCGTAGCAGCATGCCCGGATCGCGCTGGAAAGCAGAGGAGGGCGCGAGTCGAGGCGCACGCGGCGCGACGCAGTACGACGTACGGATCGAACGATCACAGACGCCCCCGGCGTCACATAAGAGACACAGGAGACAGCATGCAAACGCACAAGCGGCGTGTGAAGACGCGCCACATCATCCTGGCCGTCATGTGCCTGATGTATTTCATCTCGTACATCGACCGTGTGAATATTGCCGTGGCCGGCCCTATCATCCGGCACGAAATGGGTCTCACGACGGTTCAGCTCGGCCTCGTGTTCTCGGCTTTCGCCTATCCGTACGCGTTCATGCAAGTCATCGGCGGCTGGCTGTCGGACAAGTATGGGCCGAAGCTGGTGTTGACGGTGCTGTCGCTGATCTGGGGGGCGGCGACGCTCGCGACCGGCTTCGCCGGCAGTGTGGCAATGCTCGTCGCGCTGCGCTTCGCGCTGGGCATCGGCGAGGGCGGTGCGTTTCCGACGGCGACGCGCGCCTTTACCTACTGGATGCCGGTGGCGGAGCGGGGTTTCGCTCAAGGCATTACCCATAGCTTCGCCCGCCTCGGCGGCGCGGTCACGCCGCCGCTGGTGCTCGCGGTGGTGGTGGCGGGCGGCTGGCGCGACGCGTTCATTCTGCTCGGCGTGGCGAGTCTCGCGTGGACGGTGCTGTACCTCTGCGTCTTTACGAACTCGCCGGAGCAGAACCGTCGCGTGACGCCAGAGGAAACGGCCGAGATCGGCTATCGCGCGGGTGACTGCGAACGTGCCAAACGTGCGGCCACGCCGTGGCGCAAGCTGGTCCGTCGTATGTGGCTCGTCACGTTCGTCGACTTCTGTTACGGCTGGCTGCTGTGGGTCTATCTGACCTGGTTGCCTTCGTACCTGAAGGAAGCCCGCGGCTTCGATCTCAAACAACTGGCGCTGTTCACGGCGCTGCCGCTGCTCGCGGGCGTGATCGGCGATACCCTGGGCGGCGTCGTTTCGGACCGGCTCTACAAGCGCACCGGCCGGCTGCGCTTTGCGCGCTGCGCCGTGCTGGTGGTAGGTATGGGCGGCTCGCTCGTGTTTCTGCTGCCGATGGTGTCCGCGACTAATCCACTGATGGCGGTGCTGTACCTGTCGGCGTCATTCTTCTTTCTCGAGATCACGAATCCTGTGTTGTGGACCTTGCCGCTCGACATCGGCGGTCGCTACGCGGGCACGGCGGGTGGCATGATGAACACGGGCTTCGGCGTCGCCGGCATGATCTCGCCCGTCGTGTTCGGCTATCTGATCGAGACGACGGGCAGTTATAACGTGCCGTTCACGATTTCCGCGTGCTTGCTCGGGGTGGGGATCGTGGCCGCGTTTTTCATCGATCCGGCGAGAACCGTCGAGGCCGACGAGGAGCGCGAACGGCTCGAAGGCAGGCCGCTGGACAGCATGCCGGCGTTTCTCCAGGCGAGCGCCGCGGTGCGGCTGGAGCGGCATCATCTGCGCCGTCCGCTGCGCTGGTGGAAATAAGGTGTGCGGGCGTGATTGCGGCAATTTAGATAGACTGGGCGGCGTCGCCCGGCTCGATCGATTCTGTTTCGGGAGAGCGTCGCGGAGGCAAAGCGGCCGCCTCGTTGTCGTGCGTGCATACCTGCACCCGATCCACCGAACCGTGGCCACGAGCAACGGATAAGAAATGGAGCCACCTATGAAAGTAGGATTCATCGGCCTCGGCGTGATGGGGCAGCCAGTGGCGCTGAACCTCGCGCGCGCCGGCACCCCACTGATCGTGTGGAATCGCACGCCGGACCGTTGCGCTGCGTTGCGCGACGCAGGCGCGCAGATTGCGGACAGCGCCGCCGACGTCTTCCGGCAGGCCAGCATCGTGATCCTGATGATGGCGACCGATACGGCGCTCGACGCGGTGCTCGGCCGCCACACCGCGGATTTCGCAACGAACGTCGCACAGCACACGATCGTGCACATGGGCACGACATCGGCCGACTATTCGCGCGACCTCGAAGCCGACATCCGCGCGGCAGGAGGGCAGTACGTCGAGGCGCCCGTCTCGGGTTCACGCAAGCCGGCCGAAGCGGGTCAACTGGTGGCGATGCTGGCGGGCGAGCCGGCAGCCGTTGAAGAAGTTCGTCCACTCCTCAAGCCGATGTGCCACGAAACGGTGATCTGCGGGGCGGTGCCAACGGGGCTTCTGATGAAACTGTCGGTCAACACGTTCCTGATTCCGATGGTGACCGCGCTTGCCGAGGCGTCGCATCTCGCGCGACGCTACGGGCTCGACATGAAGCAATTCCAGGCCGTGCTCGACGCGGGCCCGATGGCAAGCAACGTTTCACGCGTGAAGGTCGACAAGCTCGTGAACGAGGATTTCACGGTGCAGGCCTCGATTGTCGACGTGCTGAAGAACAACCGGCTCGCGGCCGAAGCGGCGCGCCATGCGAATCTTGCGTCGCCGCTGCTGGATGTCTGCTTTGATCTGTACACCGAGACTGTTGAGTTGGGTCACGGTCAAGCCGATATGGCGGCCGTCGTGCACGCGATCGAAGCGCGCACCGAGGCGAGGAAAAACGCAAAGGGCGCGCCCCAATAGGACCCGACCGGAGCTTGCCACGGGCATCGAAGCCGTCGAGCGACGTGGCGCTTCGCGATGCCGTTCGTCGCCTTCATATGATTCGATCACGTTCCTAAGTCCAAGTGGACCGGCAAATGCTTGCCATTCCACCCGGACGGATCGATACACGAAGAGCGAATCAGCTTTTGAACTTGTCGTTGAACTGCGTTACGAACGCCGATTCATTCGGACCGACGTTGTTGCGCATCGGTCGTGCAATCTCGACCAGTGCCTCGATTGAATCGGTGCTGAGTTCGCGCATGGTTTGCTCGATATACGGGGCAAGCGGCATGGCTCGTGGTTCGTTCTTGCTGTTCAGCAAGTCGGTCTGAACCCAGGGTGGCGCGATCTCAACCACGCGTACGGACGTATCTTTGAGCACATAACGTAGCGATTGCGTGTAGGAATGAATGGCCGCCTTGGTCGACGAATAGACACCGGCCATTGCCATCGGCACGAAAGCCAGAACCGACGAGACATTGATGATCGTCGCCTTGTCCTGCTGTTTCAGGTGTTCGACAAGCGCGCCCGTCATCCGTATTGGACCCATCAGATTGGTGCTCAGCGTCGACGTCAGCAGCGTTTCGTCAACCGGTGCGCTGAGATCGTCGACATGCATCACACCTGCATTGTTGATCAGCACGTTCAGCGATGGCCATCCGGCGACGAGTTCCTCGGCAACCGAAATGATGTTCTCCGGGTCGGTGATGTCGAGCTCGATCGCCTGCATGCCGGGGTTGGCCGCGATCGTCTCGTCGAGATTCGCGCGGCGCCGTCCGGAAATGATGACCTGATTGCCGAGTCGATGGAATGCTTCGGCGAGACCGCGGCCAATGCCGGAACCGCCGCCGGTAATGAAAATGGTGTTGCCAGTCGTCTTCATCGATTGCTCTTGAGATAAATGGTTTTCATGCATGACTTGATTCGCGTCATTCAACGCAAGGACTTGAATGAAGCCCTGAGTTCTTCCGAGAAAAGCTGAGGCTGTTCCCAGGCCGCGAAGTGGCCACCCTTGTTCACTTCATTGAAGTAGATGAGCTTGTGGTAGCTGCGTTCAGTCCAGCTACGAGGCGCCTGATAGATCTCGCCGGGGAAGACCGTCACTGCCGCAGGGATCGAAATGTCGACCGCGTTGAAGTTGTTCGCATTGTTTTCCCAGTAGAGCTGCGCCGCGGACGTCGACGTGTTGGTCAGCCAATACAGCGTGATGTCGTCGAGCATCTCGTCCTTGGTCAGCGAGCGTTCGGGATTGCCGCCGCTGTAGGTCCAGTCCGCAAATTTGTCGTACATCCATGCTGCCTGGCCAACCGGAGAATCCGCAAGCGCGTAACCCACCGTCTGTGGACGCGTGACCATCATCGCTGCGTAACCGCCGCCGCGTGTATAGAGGCTGTCAAGTGACTTGTACGCGGCTTTCTCCTTGTCGGAAAGGCCGGCCGGCGGTGAGTCGCCCGCTTTCAGCGATTTCGCAACGTCCGGCGGTACCGTCGCCGGCATGTTGACGTGAATGCCGAGCAGTCCGGATGGCTTCTGCGCGGCCATTTTGTCGGCGATCACGGAACCCCAGTCGCCGCCCTGAGCGACGTAGTGCTGGTACCCGAGGCGGCGCATCAGTTCCTCCCAGGCGCGGGCGATATGGTCAGGCGTCCACCCAGTGCCCTTGGGCTTGCCTGAGAACCCGTATCCGGGCATCGAGGGCAGGACCACGTCGAAGGAATCTTCCGCGCGCCCGCCATAGGCGACTGGATCGGTGAGAGGCCCGATGACTTTCAGTTCCTCGAATACCGAGCCGGGCCAGCCATGGGTCATGATCATCGGCAGCGCGTTTGGATTGCGTGAGCGTACCCAGATGAAGTGAATATCGACTCCATCGATTGTGGTGACATATTGCGGCAGTGCATTGAGCCTCGCCTCGGCCTTGCGCCAGTCGTAGCCCGTGCCCCAGTAGTTCACGAGGTCCTTCAGCCTGGCGAGTTGCGCGCCTTGAGATCGGTCGTCGACCGTCTCCTTGTCCGGCCAGCGGGTCGCCGCGATGCGTTTGCGCAGATCGGCGAGTTGGGCGTTGGAAAAATGGGCGTGGAACGGGCGGATCGCCGTATCGCCGGTCGATGCGGGTGCGGGCAATTCGTCAGCAGCAAGGACGGGCGGCGCAAAAGCGGCCGCAGTGAGAAAGCTCAGGCTAAACACGCGCGCCGTCAACGAGCCGAACGCGAGTCGACGCATGGATGAAATCGAGAACATATATACGTATGCCTAATTAAATGGGAGGTATAAGTCTGATCAAATGGAAGATCAACGAGATCGTGTCGCTACGGACGCGGTGTGCGCACAGCGCGTCCGCGTAACGCAACCCGTGCTCCCTACCGATATTTATACTGTCAATTGTTGGTGGCTCAAAGGACGTATAAACTACGGTTTCAGGACGTGCTCGTTCGGGAGGCAGCCGTGCCGACTGTTGCGTTTGTGGTGTTCGACGGCTTCTATTCCATGGCACTCGTTGCACAATCCGTGTTCGAGTTCGCAAACGTGGCGATCGGTGAACCGTTCTATCAGACGCTCAACGTTTCCGAAGCAGGCGGCCTGGTGCGCGCTTCGAGCGGTTTGACGGTCTTGACCGAGGCGATCGACGATCGCGTATTCGACACAGTCATCTTCGCCGGAAGCAACCCTGTCACCGTCGTACCGCCGCCAGGTGTGCTCGCGTACGTGCGTCGCAGCGCTGAGACCGCGCGGCGCACCGCTTCGATGTGCACGGGCGCGTTCGTGCTCGCGGAGGCTGGCTTGCTCGATGGCCGCCGCGCAACCACGCACTGGCACTATGCGCACGATCTACGCACCCGCTTTCCCTCAATTACGGTGGACGAGGATCGGATCTTCATTGCGGACGGGCCGATCTGGACCTCGGCCGGCATGACGGCGGGCATCGATCTCGCACTCGCGTTGGTGGAGAAGGACCTTGGCGCCAAGGTCGCGCGGTCGGTCGCGCGAAACCTTGTTGTCTATCATTGGCGTACAGGCGGACAGTCGCAGCACTCAGCGCTGCTCGAACTCGAGCCAAAGTCCGATCGCATTCAATCCGCGCTGACGTATGCGAAAAAGAATCTCAACGAACCACTTTCGGTCGAGCAATTGGCGGAGGTTGCGCGTTTGAGTCCGCGTCAATTTAGCCGCGCGTTTCGTGCGGAGACAGGACAGACTCCTGCAAAGGCCGTCGAACGACTGCGCATTGAAACTGCGCGCTTGATGCTCGAGGAAAGCCGACACACGATCGATCAGGTCGCCAGCGCGACCGGGTTCTCAGATCCAAGGAGAATGCGGGAGGCATTCCTGCGTGTATTCGGGCAACCGCCGCAAGCATTTCGTCGCAGCGCACGCACGGTGACGGGCGCGCCGTGAGACCGTCTCCTCCCTACGTTTACATGCATCTCATGCCGGGTTTCTCCATGCCCAGGACCAAACCAGACGATTCGCTCGCCGCACCGGCCACCTTGGCACCGCTTTCGGCACCATCGTGTTGCACGTGACGCCTGAGGCGGCCGTCGGTGGCCCGCTAGCCTATGTTCAAAACGGCGATCGTATCCGGCTCAGCGTCGCAACGCGCGAAATCACGCTGCTCGTGTCGGACTCCGAACTGGCACGCCGCGCGGCCGCCGCGCCCGCAGACGTACCGACGGCCGAACGCGGGTATCGGAAACTGTTCAAAGGTTTATAAAAGGAGGCAATCATGAACGAACCGTTTCATCGTCCTTCGCTGGGTGCTGCGGTGTACTACAAGGACCCGTTTGCCGCGCTCGACTGGCTCGAGAAAGCGTTCGGCTTCGAGCGTCAAATGGTGATCACGGAAAGCGACGGCCAGTTGGGCCACTCGGAAATGCGTTTCGGCGACAGCTACGTGATGATCTGCCGAGAATGGTCCGAAGACTCGGCGAGCCCGGCATCGATCGGCGGCAAGAATACGCAATCAGTGCACGTGCAATTGCGCGAGGGGATCGACGAACATTGCGCTCGTGCGCGTGCTGCGGGCGCTGTGATCACGCGCGAGCCGGCGGATCAGTTCTATGGCGACCGTGTCTACGCGGCGCGCGATCCGGAAGGGCACGTCTGGAGCTTCGGCCAGACGGTTCGCGAGGTGTCGCGCGAGGAAGCGGAGCGTGTGAGCGGCCTGAAAATCGAAGGGTGGGTATAAGCGATGGGACTGCCTGCCAGCGTCTCGCTCGACCGTACTCTGGCGGCACTTGCCGATCCGAACCGGCGTCAGGTGGTCGATCTGCTCAGCCAGCACGTGTGGCGAGCAGCGCCCAACCGAAGTCGACGGCCATCAATACGATCAGCATGGCGAGCGTGAGTTCGAACCACGCGACGGTGCCGATGCGCGACAGATCGATGATGGTCGGCAGCAACGCGAGGTAGAACATCATGATCTTCGGATTGCCGAGCGTCACCAGCAGGCCGGCGATGAACGTGCGCCACGGCGAAGACGAGCAAAGCAGACAGCGACGTAGCGTTCCTCCACGAAATTCAGTGAGCACGCAACCATCGGCTTAGTGAGCGCGCAACCTCCGGTTGACAAAACGCCACACGGCGCTCACCAGCAACGATCCGACACCGAGCGAGACGCCCAGCAGCACGATCGAACTCATATGATCGCGCACCAGCGGCACGTTGCCGAACAGATAACCGGCCGCCACTAGCGAGACGATCCACAGCGCCGCGCCGGCGGTGACGAACGACACGAAACGCGCAAACGTCATGCGCGAAACACCGGCGACAAACGGCGCGAACGTGCGCACGACTGCAATGAACGGCGACAGTAAAAAGGTCAGGCCGCCGCGTGCTTCGTAAAACGCGTGCGCCTTGCGCAGTGCGTTCTTGTCGAGCCAGCGGTAGTCGGCGGTATAGACTTTTTCGCCGATGGCACGGCCGATCGCATAGTCGACGATACTACCGGCCACGGTGGCGGCGAACAGCACGGGGATCACGAGCCAGACGTTCAGCGCACCGGTGGCGGCGAGACCGCCGCAGATGAAGATCAGCGGATCGCCAGGCAAAAAGAACAGCGGCAGGAAACCGATTTCGACGAACACGACGAGAAACAGCATCGCGTAGACGGCCGTGCCGTATTGCACGATCAAACCGCTCAGGTGCTGGTCGAAGTGCAGGGCGACCTGCAGCACATGCATGAGATCCATCTTGGGTCGGAAGAGATTTGGGTGTTCGGGATTTTAGTCCCGTCGTGACATGTGCACTTGTTTATTTCTCGGTGCTGATGTCAATATCGGGGCGTGTCTTCCTGAATCGCGCCCGAAAAAAATTTAAGAAACCCCTATGCAATACGCTTCCAACCTCACGTTCCGCCTTGCCGCGCCGCACGATGCGCACGCTATCCGTACGATCGAATTCGAGGCCGGCCAGCGCTTTGTTAGCGTCGGCATGACCGGCATCGCCGATGCACCGCCGATGGAGCTGGAACTCGTCCACCGCAAGATCGACGCGCAGCAGATCGTCGTCGCCGTGGATACTGATGAGACGTGTGTGGGGTTTGTGATGTTCGAGCCGCAGCCTGCGCGCTTCTATGTTCAGGAGCTCGACGTGCTGAGTTCCCATGCCGGGCAACGCATCGGCGCGGGGCTGATCGAGCAGGTCGCGCAACTCGCGCGTGCTCAACAGATAACGCAACTCATTTTGTCGACGTTTCGCGAGGTGCCGTGGAACGCACCGTACTATCGCCGGCTCGGCTTTCGCGATATCGAGGAGGCCGATCTCGATGCGGCACTGATCGCGCGGCGCGACGCGCATATCGCGCGCGGACTCGACGAATCGAAACGGGTGTTCATGCGGCGTGATCTTGCGTGACGCCGCATGAACCGAACGTCTTATTCCACTGCTTCCAGCGTCGGATAATCCACGTAGCCGGTTTCGCCGCGTGCATAGTACGTTGCCGGATTCGGCTTGTTCAACGGTGCATTCGTCTCGAAGCGGCGCACCAGATCCGGATTCGCGATGAACAGTTGACCCCATGCCACCGCGTCCGCTTCACCCGCGTCGAGCACGTGCTGCGCGGTTTCCTTGGTGAACTTTTCGTTCGCGATGTACGGGCCGCCGAATGCCTTCTTCAGTTGCGGGCCGAGGCGGTCGTCGCCGAGCGCTTCGCGGGCGGCGATGAACGCAATCTTGCGCTTGCCGAGTTCGCGTGCCACGTAACCGAAGGTCGCTGCCGGATCTGAATCGCCCATGGCGTGCGCGTCGCGGCGCGGTGCGAGGTGCACGCCGACACGGTTCGCGCCCCAGACGTCGATGCAGGCGTCAGTGATTTCGAGCAGCAGGCGGGCGCGGTTTTCGATCGGGCCGCCGTAGGTGTCGGTACGCTTGTTGGTGCTGTCTTGCAGGAACTGGTCAAGCAGATAGCCGTTCGCGCCGTGCACTTCCACGCCGTCGAAGCCTGCCGCCTTCGCGTTTTCGGCGCCCTTGCGGAACGCGTCGACCACACCGGCGATTTCATCGAGTTCCAATGCGCGCGGCGTCACGTACGGACGTTCCGGACGCACCAGGCTCACGTGGCCTTGCGCCGGGATGGCGCTCGGCGCGACCGGCAGTTCGCCATTGAGGAACAGCGGGTCCGAAATACGGCCGACGTGCCACAGTTGCAGGAAAATCTTGCCGCCGGCTGCGTGCACGGCGTTCGTGACGATCTTCCAGCCTTCCACCTGCTCCTGCGACCAGATACCCGGGGTTTCGGCGTAACCGACACCTTGCGGCGTGACGGACGTGGCTTCGCTGATGATCAGGCCTGCCGTGGCGCGTTCGGCGTAGTACTTCGCCATCAGCGCGTTCGGCACGCGGATTTCTTCGGCGCGTTGGCGCGTGAGGGGCGCCATGATGATGCGGTTCGACAACGTGATGTCGCCAATCTGAAGCGGGTCAAAAAGAGTCGGCATATGAGTTCACCTTGGGTGGCGGGCGCGTGGCCCGGGCCTTAAAAAACTGCGCGATGAAATAAGCGAAAAAACGCGGCGATGCGGATGAAGCGCTCAGAGCTCGGTGTTCATGTGCTCGAGAAAGGCTTGAATGACGGCCTCGTTGCGTTTGAAAAACACCCATTGACCGACCCGCTTCGACGTAACGAGACCGGCGCGCTGCAACGCGGCGAGGTGCGCCGACACGGTGGACTGCGACAGGCCGCAGTGCGCGTCAATCTTTCCTGCGCACACGCCGTGATCGAGCGGGAGCTCCTGGTCGGAGAAATGCGCATACGGCTCGCGCAGCCAGCCGAGAATCTCCCGCCGTACGGGATTGGCAAGCGCTTTGTGAATCGCGTCGATATCGAGCGTCATGTGGATCGGTTTTCAGGGCATCAACTTCAGGGCACCAACAACAGGCAGGCATGGCGCACGTTAGCGGCCATGCATCTGCATCGCTACAAGACGAATCATATATCGGAATTTAACGATATGCTTGAAGCCATTACTCGCCATGGGGTCGATAGTTGTAGACACACAAATTAAGCTGCACTTTCGACATGCACCGCATTTCGCACAAAAAAGAACGCAGCTCCGATTCCATGAAGTGAAATTCCGTTCGGAGATCACCTGCAGATGGGCCTAGGCGGTTGACAGCAAGAACTTTGGTTCTTGGGGGGCGTGGCGCGAAAAAACACGATTCCAATTCCAAATTAAATTCGGAATCCTATATTTAAGTCTGCACTTGGCAAGCTGGACAGACTAGTTCGCGATGATTTCATTTTGCCTTCGTTTTTTCGCTCAATCAGCGCGTTTTGCACGCTGATCGCGCTCGAATCCCAATTCTGAAGCCGTCTGTACGTCTGTTTTCCGCTGGCGGGATGGATGTGTGGGCATCGTGAGCAGATTAGACGTAATGCACGATGAAGCTGTGACCTTGCGGCAGTTGTGGCTACGGGATTTACCAGGGCACGATGGATGGCGACCGCGCAGAAGCACTGCATTCGCAAATTCTTGCGGTTAAGGGGTAGGCCGCATCAGGCACAGACGTGTCGCTGCGCACAGAGTTATTCCGATTGAGCGGCCTCCAAACTCAGTCGAGGGTGTCAGACGCTTGCAGCTAGGTTGGACTCTGATCTGAACGATATAGAGTGCCACTCCAATGTCGTCAGCACCGGGGCGGGTGCATCCGTCGCTCGGCGCCTTGCCAAAAAGTTTTGAAGCACGAGCCGACTAGTTACCTCGCCTATCAGCCTATTAAATCCTCTGCGTTATCAGGGTTGGAAGGGCGCAAAAAAAATGGCCCGCACCTTCGCGGACCCGGTTCTGGCGGAGCAAGGACGGGCGGCCAGTCTCCCGCCAGCCCCGCCTTGCCCCGTTTTGCGGTCGCGTCTCGCTAGCACGGACGACATCTACATCATAGTCACTGCACCGGCACACGGCGGGGTTTTCTGCCGCACCGCGGGCGGGCACCGACCACAATCGCTCCTTAGGATGAGGACTTGCGAAGTATAGGGAATTGAGAAAAAACGCAAAAAATGATGTAAATGAAGGCCCGGATAATCAGAGCTATCATAGCCTTCGTTTCAGGACACTGGCCCTTATATGAACCGGATGACGTCGCCGGATTGACGGGAGCGACCGGAGCCGCGAGAGGCGCGGGCGCAGGCAACAGAAGGCATGGGGCAGTCCGAGGCGTAGTCGATGGTCGCGGCCGGTCGATCCCCGGGGAAGGCCGGGCCTCCGGCGCAGAACCCAGGCCGTTGACCTTTCGCGGTCAGCGTCCCTGACCTTGCATGTGCGAATTTCCTCAGGCGCCTTCAACACGCGAGCGCCCGGTACGACAGGCGGCGACGGGCCGCCATCGGGAGGTGCACCGGGGGCGTGAAACCCGTGCAGTTGCGTGCCGATTGCGCGGAGGCGCGCCGATCGGGTAGGGTGTCGACATCATCATTCACTCAACGAGGAAAAAATCAATGAACAAACAGGAACTGGTGGATGCAGTCGCTGCTGCGACCGGAGAAAGCAAGGCCGCGACGAGTGAGGCGATCGATGCTTTCATTGGCGCGGTCACGGCGGCCGTCAAAAAAGGCGATACCGTGCAACTGATCGGCTTCGGGTCGTTTTCCACGGGCGCTCGCGCCGCGCGGGTGGGCCGCAATCCGGCGACCGGCGCCGAGATCCAGATCCCTGCCGCGAAGACGGTGAAATTCACGGCGGGCAAGGCGTTCAAGGATGCCGTGAACGGGCACTGACAGCCAGCGACAGCCGCAGGCCGCAGGCGTGCCAGCGGCTCACGTTTGCGGGAGCGTCGCGGCCGGAGGCCGGTAGGCCGCGATCGGATGCGCCACTCCGGTGAACAGCCTGGATCCGCCCCGGCCGACCTGGTAGCATCTGGTGCAGAGTTGCCGTAGATGTACATCGGTCTTGCAACCGGTTGGGTCCATATACAAATACTGTTATGGAAAAGAAACGATCGCGGATTCACCAGGAGGCCTTGTGCCCGCCGATCGGGGCGCTGTTGCGCTACCGGACGCGCATTGTGCGCGTCATCGCAGAAGCGCGGGGGCAGCGCGCGATGATCGAATCGCTCGACACCACGGGCCAGACCTTTGTCAGCGCCGTCAAGTGGAACAGCCTGCGTGAGCTAGGCGCCCAGCTTTTCTAGTCCGACGCTGCCTTCAGTTGAGCGGGTTCCGAACCACCAGCTGATTGGGCCAGGACGAACTTCCAGTTTCAACCCGAAACGATTGCCGCAACCTTGACGCGAGTGACGTACCCACGTCGGTGTGGATGCGGATTTAAGAGGGTAGCCCCATGTCCTCCCGGACACAGGGCCCCCGAAGAACGGAGCGTGCGACTTTCACCGCACTCCGCTCGCGCACAGCATTAAGCGTC